>PMKA01000520.1 GCA_003157575.1 Opitutia bacterium | reverse complement strand
GGCTGCCGCTTGCCGGCATGCCAGCACTTGTCCTCTCCGCCGCGTTCTGTGAGGAAGATTCGATCGCGCCCTAAACGAATGGTGGCCGCCCCGTCAAAAGGGCGGCCACCCACCTAATCGACAATTTCGGCCCGATGGCCGAAAAGTATTGCTATGGCTTCAGCAAATTACGCCAGAACCTGCTGACGACGACGGATCATCACGAAGCCGAGAGCGGCCACGCCGAGGATCATGGCGTAGGTCGAGGGCTCGGGAATCGCCGAGAGGCTCGTGAAGGACAGTATTCCATTGTCATACAGCTTGAACGTGCCGAGCAGCGTCCCGGCGCTAGTGCTCCCCTCAGTCAGCTGATAGAGATACAGGGATACCGACGTCGAACCGTCAGTGCCGGTCAACGCAGTGGTGTTCGTCGCCATATTATTCAGGCTGCTCCAGCTGAAGTTGTTGGCGGTGGTGATCATCTTGCTCCAGCTCTGGGCACCCGTCGCCGTGATTGCGGCGGCTGTGGCGCTGTTGGCGGTCGATGTCGCGTTGTTCAAGCCCGAATATACGGTGAGGATCGCGTTCGTTGCGGTGCCCTGGCTTGTTCCTTGCTTCAGAGCCGTCGTGCTCTTGTCCGTAGCCCAGATCGTGTTATTGGTGCCGTCAGCTCCGGCCACAGCGAATGTGACCTGGTTTGTGCCGGCCCAAGTACCGAACTGGGCTGTCAGATCGGTCGCGCTTAGCTGGCTGAGCGTCGTTTCCGTTCCGGTGGCATAGGTTCCGCCGGACAGGAAGTTGGTCACGCTGCCGAGGTCGACTTCGAGATTATTGGTGGCTCCTGTTTCCTTGAACCCAAGTATCAGGTCATCGGTGCTGACAGTGATCGTACTCTGCGCATGGGTTGCGGCGATCATCGCAAGGGCGATGGACGCGGAACCGAGCATTCTTTTGATTTTCATAGTTCTAGTCCGTTATTCTGTTGAATTGATATCTGTCTCAGCTGGTTGTTCAGTTGGGAACAATCACCTGGCCCTCGGCTCCGCGGTTCACATTCATCGAATTGATGTCGATGCCCGAAAGCTGCGCCTCCGCCGGTGTCTGGATCTCGGTAGCAAGCGCCTCGGCGATCGCCGCAGTCCCCGCGCTCTGGTCGTTGTAGTACAGGTGCTCATACGACCAGAAGCTGTATTTCCCGGAGGTGATTGAGGGGAAGGAACTGCTGCTGGGCGCTTCCGGCGTCACGCCGTTGTAGGAAAGTACCGTGGCTCCGCCGGCGACCGCCGTCTTTGCATCGCTTTTCCCAAGATAAGTGACGATCGGGCCGGCGCTCGATGTGCGGGTCGCCACCGTCGCGAGTGTGCCGCCGCTGGCGAAACCACCTTGGCCAAGCGAGAACGAGATGCCGTTGATCGTCTCCACCGGCCACTTGCTGAAGCTCGTGATGTCACCCGAACCTGCCGACTGCCCGACTCCGTTGCTGCCGGCGCTGGCCCCGGAGGGAAGGTATTGGGTTGGGGATGTGAGCGCGCCATAGCCCGCCTCTTCATAGGCCGTCAAACGGGTGCCGGAGTCGCCATTGCGTCCAACGATCCGGACCGTCGTCGTGTCCGTGCTGGTGCCGCTGAAGAAGGAAAGCGGAAGGCCGCCTGCAGCGAGGCCCTTGGCGATCTGATTCGTGATATTTGTGATGGAGCTGCTCGCCCCGTTGTTCTTCACCCAGAAGAACGGAATCACGCCGACGGGGGAGGAAGCGGCTTCGTTCGGGGTCAGGTCGGTCGGACGCGTGAAGGGAGTCAGGTAATAATTCACATCGGACAACGCGATACCTGCGGCATGCGTATACGTTCCGAGCGTAAGGCCGGTCGCCGCGCTCGGTGCGGCAGCCAGCGACGTCGAGGGATCGATGAACGCGACCGTGGGAACATTCGCTGCTCCGGTCGTCAACCCGCCCGTGGTGGTCTGGACGACCGCCTGAACACCGGATGCCGAACCCGTGAAGTCCGTCACGATGGTGACCGTGTCCCCCGTCGAAGCCAGCGCGCCCTTGAAGATCGCGTAGGTTGAGCCGCTCAGGGAAGCGCCGACGCATCCGGTCTGGAGCGTCGAGGCAGTGTATAGAGCCTGGATGGAACTGATGGTCGCAGCCCGGTACGCGGACGACCCGGTGACATACACTGTCCCGAGATCCGCCGCGGCCGCGGAAGAGATGCAGGCGGCGGCGAGCATGCCCGCCGAGATTAGTTTGAGTGATTTCATTTTTACTACAGGTTTTGCGTTTTGCTATGATTGGTCCGACATGCACCAAGTGGAGTATGGGAACGTGCGTATCGGACTTGGGCCGAAGCTACCTGCACCGTGTGGCGCGACGTGGAAGATCAAGTGACGCTCCGGAAAACATTCGGCGCCAAGCCGTGTGACAGATGTGTGACAACGCGCCCGGCCGCCGCCTGCCCGCGGCGACCGTGCAGGTTCCTCTCCCCGCGGAGGCGCCCTATTTCGCAGCCGGAGCCTTTTGCATCCCGGAAGCCGCCGCCAGCTCGGCCACCGCCTCGGGAATCTTCTCCAGTTCAAACCGCCGGCGAACGACCTCCATCCCATCCGGGTCCTTTTGCAGCGTCGCAGCCAGCCGCCGGGCATATTCCCGCGCAGCATCGTGATCTCCCCGCGCTGCCGCCACCTCGATCTGCCGCTGGCGGAGAAGGCGGAGAAGGGCCGGATTCCCGTCCTCCACCTGAGCCTCAACATCCGACAGAACCCTGGCCGCATCGCCGTACTGCGCATTGGACGCCAACGCACCAGAGTAAGCCAGGGCCAGTGCTCCGAGGTTCTGCTGACGATTCGCGCTCACGTCGTAAAGCACGCGGGCCAGGCCGGTCCACCCTTTCTCGCCAGCGAGGCCGGCCAGCATCGTTATCGCTTCAGGACGGTCGCCGAAGTCTTTCAGATAAGATTCGATGGCCTGTTGCCACGGGGATGCTCCAACTCCCCGCGCGGCTGCGGTCATCTCGATATGTAGCACCCGGGGCGGAAAATCGCCCGGGGATTTCGCACATGCCCGTTCCGCCGTATGCACCGCATCATCTGCGAGACCGCACGCAATCTGCCACTCTGCGAGCCTGGCAAACAAGATGAACGCTCCATCATGGAGCTTAAGGAAGGTTGAAAGCAGATCCACCGCCGGCAACCGTTCCTTCGTTTCCCAAAGCACCCGCGCCACCACCGGTGCCGAGTCCTCGTCCTTCCTCAGGTCAGGGTATCCGTCGAGCAGCGTCTTCGCTGACGCCCCGCCGCCGGAGTTAAGCGTGGCAAGGACTTCGAACCGCCGGACAAGCAGGCCGTTCGGACCGGCAAGCCCCGCGGCGTATTGTCGATGGATAAGATCGAGCGCGTGACGATCGAGTCCCGATGCGGTCAACAACGCAAAGGTCTCCTCGATCAACCGCCGGTCATCGGGCGCACGCCGCAATCCGTCTTCCAACACATTCGTCTCCAGCTTCACCGCGCCGGCCGCGCCGAGGAAGCGGGCGGCATCAAGACGCCCCTCAACATTGTCGGGATCGTTGCGTATCCCGGAAACGAAGGCGAGGTAGGCGGCCTGTGTGTTTCCCGCCTCCCTCGCCGCCCTCCCCGCGGCAAACTGTTCGACGGCCATCGCCTGCCGGACCTTGTGCCAGCGGATGAACGCCACATCGAGCGGTCCGATGCCGCCATTTTTCAGCGAATGATGCAGCCATGAGAATCCGACCACGACGAGCAAGACGTACAGGCCCAAAAGCCATGCCGCAGCAGTGACCGCCAGCCGGCGCCCGCTGAACCTCCGCAAGGATGGAGTACGTGTCGTCATTTGGTCTCGGTTTCGTTTCGCCGAGTCATAAGCTGCTCAACGGCGAAATAACTCTGCCCGCCCTGGGCTTCCGGCTTGAAGAAGTCCTGGATCAAGCCGGGATTGGGAGTCACCCGGATCAACTCGAGCGTGCCCTTGCGGCCCTCGCTGTCGGTCGCCTCCTCGCGGAAGGCGAACGTCACCCCGGCGATCTGTCGGAAATCCGAATACCGTGTGCTTCTGCCGCCTTCCTCACGGCCTGTCTCAAAAAAGCCGTCCATGTCGATCTGGGATACGTACGTCGATCCGTCAGCACGGCGCACCGCGATCCGATACACCTTCTGCGCGCCTGAAGCACCGTCGGCCAGCCGCTCGAAGGCAAAACCTTCCTCGGAAAACAACGGATTGATGAACTCGCCCATGTAACGTCGCGTCCCAATCCTCTCCCTGGTCAGGATCTCAGGCGGTCGGCCTGGAACCTGTTGCCAGTATTCCCTGCCGTCTCCAGCCACGACCAGCCGTGTGCTCCCGTCTTCCACCACCGCCAGCCGGAACTGATCGGGTCGCATCCTGAACAGCAGGAGGCGTTGTTCCTGTCCCGACGAAGTCTTCAGCCTGGCCTCAACGGTGTAGGCCCGCCACCGCTGCAGTGCCGCGCCGTTCTGGTTGCGGCGCGAGAACTCGGAGACAATGTCCGCCGCCGTCAGCACCCTGGCCTGTTCAGACACCGGCGCCTTGCGGGCGGAATCGCCGGCCCGGGTCTTCTTGAGCAACCGCGCCAGGTCGTCTTCTTCCATCCGCCCTTCGAGCAGACGCCGGAACTGGACGCCGGATGCACCCTTGATTTTCTCAATGAGACCGGCGGCTTCCGCGGCTGAAGACGTTCCTGCGGAGCCTTCCCGCACAAGGATGCCCTCCACCCTGCGGCGCGCAAGCTCCTCGCGCAGCGCCGCCCATTGCGGCCCCTTGAGCTGCGCGGCGATCTGCCGGCAAAGAGCCGGTTCGACATCCCGCGCCGGAAAATCCTCCGAGAGGAGGCGGTCCTCCTGATCCGGATGGAGTTCGTGCAGCTCCTCCAGGAATTTCTGCGCCGCCGAGACCATGGCATCGGGCGGGCAGGCAGGCGCGCGTTCGCGGATCCAGCCTGTCACGCGCGCGAGGCGGCCCTCGGCCGCGCTTGAAGCCCCGGACTTTTCAAAATATGAGGGTCCCGAAGGCTGTCCGGCCTCGGGCTCAATGCCGTCCGCAGCCCATCCCCCCGCCGAAAGGGCGGCCACCAGGACCATTGCGGATATTGGCTTCGTTCGCATTTTCCTTCGAAACACAGGCCGCACTGTCTTTAGGGCGCTTTGCCCGGGTCAAGCCAGCGCTGGTCCACGAACGCCGAATTCACCATCCCGGAGCAAATCCGTAACCAGCCCGGCACACATCAGCCTTCCCGCGCCCCAATTCGGCGGCTCCGCGTCTTTCGACCTGCCGTGACGCGGAGCTCATGTCCGCCGGATTGGCGGGGAACAAAACGCGCCCCACCGACGGAGCACCGCAAAAGACGAATCGTCCCGTTCGTTACGCGGTGGTCACGGGCATCCGACACACGTGTTAAATCTCCCTCCCCACGGCACCTGCCTCTTGACGCGCCCGAGCCGGAGGACCCACTTTCCATCCGGAACGACTGGCTTTCCGATGCACATGGCCGCCATGGCATGACACCGGGCGGTCGGGTCTGCCTCTGCTGAACCACCATCTCATCGCGGTGATCCCATCATTGTCCAGGAAACGCCGGAGCATCCAGCCTGATCCCAAAAAGAAGGATTCTTCTTCCGGACTCAGTGCGGGAGTGTTGCCATCCCCGGTTCCGGCCGCCCCGGGACGAGTCAACCTTGTCTCCCATCCGATCGCCCGGAACGCGCTCGCTGCGTTGAGCGATCCGATGACACCGCCCGACGAGTTCCGCGCCTTCTGCAGCCAGCTGCTTGTTCTGCTCGCCATGGAATCGACGCGCACCTTGCTTCTGGACAAGGCAGCTGAGACCGCCGCTCTGTCCGCCGGATCGACGCGACCCGTCCTCAAACGCATGGTCCTTCTTTCCCTCTCCAGTCCGTGCCTTGGTCTGGTCCACCAAGCCGCAGATTTCATCCCCGACGTGTCGGTGGGGCTCGTCAATTTTCCGCGGCCCGCCAACAGCCAGCATCACGAGCCGCGCCTGCATCTCGTCAACGCGCCGGCTCTTGCCGAAGCCCGGGTGATCATTTTCAACCCGGTGGTCACCACCGGGGCCTTGACAGGCCTTGCACTCGATCTTCTCAGCGGTTCGGGCGCGAAGGATGTCACCCTGCTCTGTTTCCTGACCAGCGCCGATGGTCTGGGCCGAATACTCCGGACACACCCCTCGTTGAATATCTGGACCAGTGCGGTCATTTCCGAACCGGATCCAAGACGTAATCCATTCCTCGGCCTGTCGGATTTCGGCAAGCGGCTCTACGGCTGAAAGGAGCCTGCCAGACTTCGTCGACAGGTTCCTTACAAACGGCGTTCGCCATTTTGGAGAGAAAAAGGTCATCCCGAAACGGCGGAAGTAGCTTGATCCAAGATTCCGCAGTTGCGGCGAGATCCACTCGTCACGCTCGCGGCCACGCAGAACAGAGGCCGCAACTGCGGATTCCGGGTTGAATATTCCCGATACCGGAGACACCTACGGCCCGTCGCCTGACTCGCCCATCTTTCCGGCACAAATCGGAGTGTAGAGCCGGCGGTCCCCGCCAGGCCTACATTCTATGTTGGGAACGGCNNACGAGAACACCAGGGGATCTGGGCTCACCGCCCCGCGTCCGTCTTCTCCGCAGATGCAAGAGCAGCCCACCCGGCCCATCGGCGCCAGTTCTCCGCGCGAAACAAAGGCAACAGACCGGCGAGCGCGATGCAGGTCGTCACCAGCACGGCGTAGCCCGTAAGGTCGTGCAGCGGGCCCTCGATCGCCTCGCTGCCAAACGCATAGGCCCACGCGGTGAGGAACAGGCTCCGCAATAAATTCATGATGAATGCGAGGGCGAGGGCGGCTCCGACAAGCGCAGCCTTCTTCCAGAACCTGTCGAGGAACATCGCCGCAATAAACGAACCCGCAAACAGGCACCCCGTCAACGAACGGATGCCGGAACACGCATCGGCCACGCCCACCTCGCCGCGCGGGAGGATGAGGACGTTGCCCTCGCGCACAAGCGGATACCCGAGGAAATCGAAGATCGCAAAGACCACCGCCACCACCTTGTGGAGAAGAAACAGGCTGACTGCATTCTCAACCGCGGAAACCAGGGGCGCAGTCAGAATCCAGATGAAGGACGGAAACAGGAAGAGAAGCGCCGCCCGGATCCGCGCATCCGTCCACAGCGCATTCCAGAGGCCCGGGGCGGCCGCCCCCACCCGTCCATCCGGTGTATTAAAATATATGATACAAGGAAGGATTCCGGAAAAGCCGGCGGCGATCATCATCGAGCCGGACTGTGAGACGCCGCCCATCGCCCGGCAAAGCGCTCCGAGCAGGAACAGGACCGATCCTCCGCCAAGCATCAGGCCCGCCACAACTGACACGCCCGTTCCCAGCCAGCCCGGAAGCGGACGTTTCCCCGCCGAACGCAACACCTCCCGCAACCGGGCCCACCGGTCAAAAACCAGATAAACCACAAACACGGGCGCGAGCCAGCCGAACGCATAGTCAGGCCTGAGCATCCACCAGTGCGCCTGATCCGCGACCAGGAACGCCATGAAAGCCAGGGCCAGCGCAACGGCGGCCAGAAAGCCGGCCGGAACATCGGACAATGCGGCTCTCAGCCCGGACATTTCCCTCTTCATTCGAAAAACGGCGTGTACTCCGGGACGTGGCGCTTCATCTCCCGCTTGATCTCATGGGGGTTGCCCGAAAGGGCCACAGAACGCAGCCCGGAAAGCCAGCTCTCCCCTGCATCCGGCTCCGCGCCGTAGTTCTTTCTAAAGCGGAAGATCCGCGGATGCCCGGTCCGTTCGTGCGCCTCGTCGTCGAGGTGAAGCTCCTCGAAGAGTTTCTCCCCCGGACGCAGGCCGGTGATCTTGATTTCGATGTCGATCCCGGGCCGGTAGCCGCTCAGCTCGATCATCTGCCGGGCCATGTCGATGATCTTCACGGGCTGGTTCATATCGAGGATGAAGATGTCTCCTCCACCGCCGAGCGCCGCCGCCTGGAGGACCAGCCCGACCGCCTCCGGAATCGTCATGAAATAGCGGGTCATTTCGGGATCTGTCACCGTCACAGGCCCCCCTTCGGCTATCTGCTTTTTGAAGATCGGAATGACGCTTCCGCTCGATCCGAGCACGTTGCCGAACCGCACGGCCAGGAACGTGGTGCGGTTGTCCGGCGCGCGCTGGCGCGCCTGAAGCGCCATCTCCGCGAGCCGTTTGCTGCAGCCCATCACGCTGGTCGGGTTGATCGCCTTGTCCGTCGAGATGAAGACAAACCGCTCCACTCCGTACTCGCTGGCGAGCCGCGTCATCATCGCGGTGGCAAGCGTGTTGTTCTTCAGCGCCTCGGCCGGCTGTCGCTCCATCAGGGGCACGTGCTTGTGCGCCGCCGCATGGAAGACGATGTCGGGACGATGCCGCGCAAAAACCGCCCGCATCGCCGGCTCGTCGACAACGTCGGCAATCAACGGAATCAGACGCCGGTCGCGATCCGCTGGTGACAGCGCCATCTCAATCTCGAACAGCGCAATCTCGCTCTGATCGACCATGACAAGCTGCTGCGGTCCATGGGAGAGAATCTGCCGGCAGAGTTCGCCGCCGATGCTGCCCCCGGCGCCTGTGACGAGCACGACCCGATCGCGCACAAGCCGCGCGGTCCCGTCGCCGTCGAGATTGACCGGGGCGCGCCCCAGCAGATCCTCGATCGCGACGGGACGCGCCCGCTCCACTTTGAGGTTGCCCGAGGCGAGTTCCGTGAATGACGGCACGATCCGGGTCGTCGCCCCGACCTGGCGGCCCACCTTCATGATTTCCTTGAGGCGCTTTGGCGGCGTCTCCTTCAAGGTCACAACAAGTTCGTCGATGCGGACGCGCGGAGCGAACTCCGTCAGCCTTTCAAGCGGCCCTATCACCGGCAGGCCATGGATGGTGCATCCGATCTTTTCCGGATCGTCGTCAACGAAAAACACCGGCCGAAGTCCGCTTCCGCGCCTTTGGAGAAGGTCCTTGGCCAGCGCTTCGCCAACATCGCCTGCGCCGACGATCGCCAGCCTTCTCTCCACAGGGACGGACTGTCCTTCGCCGTAGATCCTCCAGTTGTGCGCGACCCGCAGACTCAGCCGGAAGGCGGAAACGAATCCGACGCACAGCACGAAGTCCATCAAGATCACTCCGCGAGGCGGGGCGGCTGCGATCGCCGCGACATACCAGAGACCGAGCATCATGCCGGACAATGTCGTCATCGCGAACAACATCTTTCCGAAGTCGGCCATTCCGAAATACCGCTGGATCGTGCGAAACTGCCCGTATGAGTTTAGCAGGAGCAGCTTGTAGAGAACGACCGGTCCGATCAGCATCAGACGCTGCTTCGCAAAATCGTCAGGCACCGCAAAATCCCACCGGAGCCCGTAGGCCAGGTAGAACGAGGCGGCGAGAATCGGCGCATATCCGAGCATGACCGCGGCGAGCCGCGCACCGCCATGGCGGCCAATCCTCCTGTCGAACACATCCAGCGCCACGCGTGTGCCTGTCATCAGCCGTTCGCGAACAAACGCCCGCGCGACACCCAGCGGGTTTCTCCGGGGCTCTCCTGATTCGGAGGGCGTCGAGATGCCCTTGACAGGGGAGAAACCCCGGCGGGCGAATGCCTCGCGCACAACCTCCGTCACCCGTGACAGATCCTCATCCGTCATGGCGGAGCCCGAGGGCAGGCAGAGCCCCAGGGCGAAAAGCCGGTCCGACACGGCGCCGCCGAAGCGGGGCGCCCCGTGGAAAAAGGGTTGCAGATGCAAAGGCTTCCACGTCGGCCGGGCCTCGATGTCGCTGGCCGCAAGCACACCGATGATCTTGTCGCGATTCACCCCTGCATCGGCCGGATCGATGGTGATGCACGTGAGCCAGCGGTTGGAGCGCCCTTCAGGGATTTCGGGCATGAAGTCCACCCCGGGAAGATTCCCCAGCGCATTCCGGTAGAAGTCGAAGATCTCGCGCCGCCTTTCGATCATCCGTGGAAGCGACTGCAGCTGGCCGCGGCCGATCCCGGCCAGCAGATTGCTCATCCGGTAGTTGTAACCCAGCTCGCTGTGCTGGTAGTGGGGCGCGACGTCCCGGGCCTGCGTCGCGAGCTTCCGCGCGTGCTCCATCAGGGCCATGTTCGAGGAGAGCAGCATCCCCCCGCCGCCCGTTGTCATGATTTTGTTTCCGTTGAACGAATAGACGCCGAACGCACCAAAGGTCCCGGCCCAGGCGTTCCGGTAGGTCGCCCCCACAGCCTCGGCTGCATCCTCGATCACCGGCACTCCATACCGCGAGGTGATTTCGCGGATCTCATCCCAGGCGGCGCACTGCCCGTAGAGGTCGACCACCACGACGGCGCGCGGAAGCCGTCCCCTTTTCGCCCTCTGGGCCAGCGCCTCGGCCAGAAGCCCCGGATCCATGTTCCAGGAACGGGCCTCCGAATCGATGAACACCGGCTGCGCACCCTGGTAGAGAATGGGATTCGCGCTGGCGACGAACGTGAATGTGGAGCAGAAGATCTCGTCGCCCGCCTGAACCCCGAGCAGCCGGGCTGCGAGGTGGAGCGCCGCGGTTCCTGACGAAAGGCATAGTGCAGCCCGGGCGCCGCTCGCCGCACACATCTCCTGTTCGAAGGCTTCCAGGTGCGGCCCAACGGGCGCAACCCAGTTCGTGGCAAACGCAGTTTCGACGTTCTCCCGCTCACTCGGTCCAATATGGGGAGGCGACAAAAAGATCCGGCGTTTAACAGGCACGGTTGTTTTCATGAGAGAATTCAATTCGGAAGCCCTTCCGGCCCTTTGCTCAAAAGGCCGAGATGACCGAGGCTTCTGAGGACCGCGGCGAATCCCGGATCACTCCAGAGGTTTTCCAGCGGCTGGGTGCTGGTCAGCCGGATGAAGTATTGCTCGCGGTTTCCGAGGGCTGCCTGCTGGAAAACGTCCTTCCACCATCGCATCGGGTCGGGGATGCTGTTGAAACGGCCGCCGAAATCATATGTCCGCCCGTCGACAAGGTGCCAATAGAGCACGTAAACCGGCGGGCCCGAAACGGGAGGCGAAAACAGGCGCCATTCCGCCGGCTGCAGCGGGACGCCGTCCAAGGTCTCCTGTTGTTTGAACTTCATGGCAAGGCACCGCCAGCCGCTCTCCGTCCAGCAGCGGTCCGGCGTATGTGAGGCGACCAGCCGCACAGGCATCTTGCCGGCGCTCCAATAGACGACGTACAGCCCGAAGCTCTCTCCTCCGCGGCTGAATTCCCGGCTCACCGCCTCGTCGAAGTTCAACACCTTTTCGACCTCGTTTGACAAAAACTCAGTCGACCCGAGCGGGACGTCCCGGGTCTTCCAGCCGGGAACTGTCTCCGGGATCAGCGAAGCCAGCGCGACTTCATGCGGATGCGGCGATCCGCCGCCGGCACCCGAGAGCTGCAGGATCACTGCCGCCGCAAGCACAAGGGCCGGCGCGATCAGGGACCATCGCCCCCACCAGGCCAGGCCAGGACCAGCATTGATTGCCGCCTTCATTCCCTGAGAATCTCACCCAGGCAGGTCAAAGTCCGGACCACGTGCTTCGCGCGATGGTCGGCAGGCAGCGCGTCGGCGGCGACACCGGAGTATTCCCCTTGCTCGCGCGCCACCTGGATGGTCGTCCAGCCAAGCCTGTTGGGCGCAACGAAATCCTTGGCCGGATTGTCGCCGACATAAACGCAACCGGCCGCCGGGCAGCCGAGCGCTTCCATCATCTTTTGAAAGGAATTGGGGCTCGGCTTCCAGTTCTCCCGGCCGAGATCGTCCGTGAACAGCAGAGAATCAAAAAATAACTCGATCCTGAGCGATGCCAGCTTCCTGCGCTGCACCTCGGCATAACCGTCCGTGATCAAACCGAGCTTCACCTTCCGGTGAAAGTGTCTGATCGCCCACTCCGCATCGGGAAAGAGCCTCAGTCCCGGTGAATGGCGGCGGTAGACATCGACCATTTCCGGAATCAGCCCCCCCGCCCCGGTCACACCGAGCCGGTCGAGTGCATCGTCAAAAATGTGCCCGCGGACGCCCTCCTCAAACAACCTCCCGGCCTCGGTTGCGAATCCGGTGATCTGGCGGCGTTCCCGCAACCATCGATCCACGGCAGCGAAGCCGCTGCTGACGAACTCGCGCTCCGGATAGAGCGTGTCATCAAGATCGAACACCAAAGCCGCCGGTTTCATTTCTTGCCGGGAATCGAAAAGACCGCCGCATCGTAGCGCAGCATTGTCACCCCTTCCTGCCAGAAGACATCCGCCGTAGAGGGCATCTCCGCAGCCTCCTCCAGCAGCCAGCGCGAGAACCGGGCGCCTGCACGGTGCGCGAGCGGATAACCTCCGCCGAACCGCGCGTTGATTTCGAACACCACCGCCTGGCCGCTCTCGGTGACGATCGCCTGGAAGCACAGCGGCCCGCTTGCGTCCGGCAGCGCTGACGCAATCCGCCCGGCGAGATCGATCAGTTGCGGAACCCTTTCAGTGCGTCCCTTGCTCACTTCGCCCGCCCGGATTTCGCGACGCCAGTGCGGCACCGCCGACCGGAGCCGCCCGCTCCGATCGACAAACAAATTCACCGTGTACTCGCGGCCGGTCCATTTCTCCTGCGCGAGGTAGCGTCGGACGTCGATTGCGGCCCTTTCGATCTCCGCAGTATCCCGCGCCTCGCGCAGTCCGATCGAAGCGCTTCCGTCCACCGGTTTCAATACGACCGGGAATCTTAATGCACCCGGATTGGCGATCAACCGTTCCAGCGCCACCGAGCGCGCGAAGGGAATCCCATGTTGCGAAAGAACGGCCGCCGTTCGGAGCTTGTCCCGGGCGATCGCCACCGTCTCGACCCCAGACACAACCAGCCGTGTGCCGGCGGCAGCGAACGCCGCCCGCGCCGCGGCCAGGGGAGCGAGCTCGGGATCGATCGTCGGAATCACCAGATCCACATGCTCGCCTGCACAGATTTCCTGCATCCGGGGAACGAATCTGGCATTGTCGCACCGGGGTACCGCGAAGTGCTTCTCCGCCACCTGGCAGGCAGCACTGAGCTCGGGCTGGAAGTCGGCTGCAAGCACGCGCAACTCGATCCCAAGTTCGACTGCGTCCTCGCGAAAACAGTTGATCAATTCCACCCGCCGTCCAGCCGATGAGAACAGGACTGAAATCGTCATCTTGTCGGAGTCATGTGTTTTTGACGCAGGGGGCGCCGCCGTTCAGTCGCGGGGCCTGGTTCCGGCAAACTCGGGCATGGTCGCCGACCCGGGCGCATTGATGCCATCACGGCGCAGAACCAGCAGCGCCGTGCGGAGCACGATGCGCAGATCGAGCGACAGGCTCCGGTGGTCGACGTACCAGACGTCGAGTTTCAATCGCTCCTCCCATGTCGTGGCATTTCGGCCGTTCACCTGAGCCCAGCCGGTCAGGCCCGGCCTCACTTCATGCCGTCGCGCCTGCTCGGCCGAGTAACGCCCGAGATATTCGACGAGGAGCGGCCGGGGGCCGACCAGGCTAATCTCGCCGCGCACCACGATCCACAACTCCGGCAGCTCATCGATGCTCGTGGCGCGCAACC
>PMKA01000294.1 GCA_003157575.1 Opitutia bacterium | reverse complement strand
CGGTCGACACCTGCCATTGGTAGGACGGCGTTGGCGTCCCTGAGGCGGTGACCGTGAAGCTTATGTCGCCTCCGACGGCCACAGTCTGGCTGGTGGGTTCGACTGTGAATACCGGCGGAGCGTTCACCGTCAGCATGGCCGCGTTGCTTGCGACGTTACTTTGGACGGAGTTAGAGGCCATGCACCGGTACTGGTTGCCGTCCAAGGCCACCGATGCAGCAGTGATCGTCAGTGTTGCTGTCGTCGTTCCACTGTACGGCGCCCCGCCGGTCAGGCTGGCCCATGTGGTCCCTCCGTCGGTCGACACCTGCCATTGGTAGGTCGGCGCCGGCATGCCCGATGCCATGATCGAAAACGTCGCGTTGTTGCCGGCCGCCACGGTCTGCACAACGGGCTGCATCGTGATCGCCGGCGCGCTGTTGCTCCCCGACGGCTGCACTGAATCGATGATCTGGCGCATCGCGGGCGCGTCCCCGCTCGTGTAGCCTATATTCTGATACAGCACCTGCCACTGCTGCACTCCGGCGGCGTTGACCAGGCCATTGATGATGACGACGGTCGGGATGTGCCCTGTGTTGTTTTCGGCCCACGCCTGGCCCTGGACATCGTTGCCTGCCAGATTGATGCCGGCGTTCGCAAGGAAGGTATTGGTTGCCGTCGGGTTGCTCTGATCGATGCTGATCGCAAGCACCTGCACGGGCACGCCGGCGGCGTTGCCGCCCCGCGTGGCGTAATATTGCTGGATGTCACTCTCCAGAAGAGGGCTCGCAACCTGACAAGGTCCGCACCAGTAGGCGAAAAAATCGAGCACGACGATCTTGCCGGCGAGATCGCTCAGTTGCATCGACCCGCCCGTGGCGTTGTTGACAACTGTGAAGTTGCTCTCCGTTCCACCCACGGGAGTGACTGTTCCGCCCGAGGGAAGCGTCTGGGCGCCGCCTGCGGCCGCAAAAGCGAGAGCAACCAGGATGGCAGTCAGGAGACGGGCTCGTTTACGGGGATTGCTGCTCGTTTTCATTGAATGCATGATATTGCAGACAGGCGGTTTTGAGGGCAAACGGCGGCCGCCTGCAAAGGGATCACCGGCTGGTTTCGACTGGCGGCGCTTCGGACGTCCTTATGGAATCAACCAGTGCGCGCAGCGTGGCGGCGCCCTCGTAGCCGGCCTTTCGATACAGCAGCTCCCATTGCTTCCGGCCGGCGACTCCTGCCGCACCATTGATCACCACCACCAGGGGGACCGCGTTCTTCTCGCTGAACAGACTGAAGGCCTCGTGGCTCACGTCGTCAGCCGTCAACTCCAGTCCGGCACGGCGCACAAAGTCATTGGTCTGCTCCGGGTGGCCAGGATCGATGTTGATTCCGATCACGATCACGGGCAGACGGGCTGGATTGCCCCCTCGCTCCGCATAGTAACGGTAAACATTCCGCTCAAGGTCGGCGGACGCAGGGCGGCATGGCCCGCACCAGTGGGCGAAGAAATCGAGCACGATGATGCGTCCCGCAAAGTCGCTCAGCCGCAGCGGCCGGCCGGAGGCGCGATCGACGACCGAGAAATCGCGTACGACATCGCCCGGGTCGAGGCCGTGGCCGGTCGCTGGCAGCGCCATCAATGCGAGCAGAAACACGAGGGCCGAAAGCGAACAGAGGCACTTTTTCATTGGTGGAGAAGGCCGTTTTCCCGGCCTAGAAGCTCCAGCTTGCGGTGCACTGCAGGCGCGTCCAGTTGCGGTCCTTGTAGAGACGCGCGAATTGGGTGGAACTCGTCGAGACCGCATCGTAGCGCGTCCGATAGGGCCCCCCCTCCAGGCGCACCGCCATGCGTTCACCCTGCCAGCGCACGCTTGCCGCGGCGCTCATCGTGCGCAGGGCCGGGGCCGCATCGGATTCGATGAGCGGATCGACCACCTCACCGTTGTCGCGGTATCCGCGCACGGCCAGGCCGGCGAACCAGCGCGCATTCCAATCGCGTTCCAGCGACAGCGAGGCGGATGCCGCGTTAAATGCGGGTTGCTCGTGGACGCCAGCCACGACCGCGCGCAAAGTCAGCGTGTTGCCGACGGCCCAGTTCAACGATTCCTGCAACGAGTAACGCATGCCCCGGCCGGTCGTGCTCGTGGCGCCGGCTTCCAGCAACGAGCGCACGGTCGGCGTCAGCACATTCTCGGTCGAGACACGCACCGCTGTCGTGCGCAAATGGTCGCGGCCGCGCAGGAGTGTGGCGCCAATCCGCGGCTCGTAGCCGGGAGAAACGGTGTCGCCTTGCTGCACCAGGGTGAGCTGCAGGATCGCGCTTCCGGGCACATAGGACCACCGCCCGCCAGCCATGGCGTGCCAGCCCTGGGGCGCGACGTGGGCGTAGCCCGGTACTCCGGTGAACAACTGCCGGTAGTATTCGTCGAGCCACACGGAACGGAAGTCCGTAAACCCGCGGTAGCCGCCCACCCCCCCGAATGGAACCAGGTCCGCGCTGGTGCTGAAACGGGCATTCAGCTCCGCCGCGGTGCGGTCTTCGACGCGGTGCTCCGGCTGACTGACGATGTCGTATCGTGCCGGTGCATAATCGATGTCGATCCGGCTTTCGGTCGCCGATAGAACGTATTGATTGCTCGATGGCGACTCTGCCGCCTGGAGGTTCATTTCCTGCAAACGGATGTCGCCGCATTCAAGTGTCTCGACCGCAAGCGTCGCTTCGGG
This sequence comes from Opitutia bacterium, assembly GCA_003157575.1. Taxonomy (GTDB): domain Bacteria; phylum Verrucomicrobiota; class Verrucomicrobiia; order Opitutales; family Opitutaceae; genus Fen-1467. The sequence goes on along the minus strand of PMKA01000294.1, from coordinate 156 downwards.
TCCGGGAATCCCGGCCCGTGACGACGCTGTCGCGAAGCCGGCCAGCATCAGCATTCCCGCATAAGAAAAATTGCGCAGCGGCCGGAGCATTTGCATGCCGTGCACCCCGCGGCGGCAGCGCCTCCGTTGTCAGCCGAGCCTGACTCGATTTGGGCG
>PMKA01000275.1 GCA_003157575.1 Opitutia bacterium | reverse complement strand
GAGCGTGAGCCCCTCGACCTCGCTTTTGGAGCCCATCGCGGGCGCCGGCCGGGTTCCTTGGTCGTCCCAATATTGGGATGGAGTTGTTCCATAGGCGGGCACTTCGGGATGGCCGTTTGTCATCCGGTATTTTTTCTTTTTGATTACCAATAGTTTGCATATCTTCCCTGGCTCTGGCATGGCGCATGCAAACTCGTGCTCCGAAAGGGCTGGCTGGGGCGAAAAGTCTTCTGAGCGTCGCCAGCCGCCGTTTCAACCCCACTTTCACCTCCGCGTTCCGCGACCGCCGTCACATTCCAGGCCGCCCAGTCCATGCACCGAATCGCCGCTTTGCTCCTCCTGCTGGCCACGAGCTCCTTCGCCGCAGACTCCGCTCTGCGCGAGCAGGTCACCACCCTCTTCAACCAGCGCCAATGGGCCGAAGCCCAGGGCGTGCTCGAGAAGGCCGTTGCAGTCGCACCGGACAACGCGGAGGCGTATTTCTGCCTTGGCCAGTGCCAGCTGAACCGCGGCGATACCGGCAAGGCCGTCCTTTCGTTCGAGAAGGCAACCGCCCTCGCCCCGGCCAACAGCGAATACTTCCGGCTGCTCGGCGACAGTTATGGACTCACCGCCGAGAAGGCCGGCCTGTTTTCCAAGTTTGGTTGGGCCAAGAAATGCAAGGCGGCCTATGACAAATCCGTCGAACTCGACCCCACGAACATCAACGCCCGGTGGAGTGTGATGGAGTATTGCCGGCAGGCGCCGGGATTCGTCGGCGGCGGCATGGACGGCGCCTACGCGCAGGCGGCGGAAATCAAAAGACTCGATCCGGCCCGTGGCCGAATCGCCTACGCCGGCCTCTACACCACCGACAAAAGGTTCTCCGATGCTTTCGCCGTCTACGAGGAGGTGCTCAGGGATGCTCCCGACGACTACAACGCCCTTTACCAGGTCGGCAAGCTCGCCGACACCACTGGGCAGGAACTCGACCGCGGCCTCGCCGCCCTCCGAAAATGCCTGACCATCGAACATCCCGCTGACTCGCGGGGTTACGTGCCCGCGCACTGGCGAATCGGAAACATCCTCTTGCGGAAGGGCGACAAGGCTGGAGCGCGCGCCGCTTATGAAGCAGCGCTCAAGTTGAACCCGGAATTCCCTGAAGCCATTGAATCGCTGAAGAAGCTGAACTGAGCATCGAGAAATGGCCGTCATCCCCCTGCCACTTTCCCCCTCTCATTTTTACCCTTCATCTCACTTTCACCTTCGCTCCCAGCCCAGCGCGCGGAATGAGAACAACAACCAAAGGGATTGGGACGCAACGGACGTTCAGCTGTCATCCCCGCGTCCAACCCCGGCTCATGAAGCGCGCGAATTCCTGGGTCGAACCGAACTTCCCATTATGAACATCCAACGCAGAGGTTTCCTTGAGTCCGGCGCCGTCATTGGCTCCGCGTTGTTGCTCGGAGGCCTGGCCTCACGGGCCGCCGCGGCCGACAGTCCTCCGGCCTCGACCGCAGACATCTGGGACGTCTTCAAGAGACGGCGGTCGGTGCGCAAATTCAAGCCTGACGCCGTACCCGAAGCGGACATCGTCCGAATCCTCGACGCCGCGCGGACCCCGCCGACCTCGGGAAACCAGCAGCCGTGGAAGTTTCTGGTGATCCGCGACCCGGAAAAGATCAGGCAGCTTAAGGAAGCCTGCGTTGAACGGCGCCTGAAGCAGTTTGACGAACGCAAGGACACCACGACCTCGCGGGAGAAATTCGAGGACGGCGTCCGGAGCCGGCTCGCCGGCTATTTCTCGGCGCCGGTCTACATCGTCGTGCTCACCGACAACAATTCGCAGTATCCGGGTTACAACCATTGGGACGGTCCGATGGCCGCGGGGTTCCTCACGCTCGCAGCCCGGGCTCTCGGCTACGGCACCGTGTTCATCACCGACGTGATTCCGGACAGCGTTACGAAGGAGGTGTTGCGCATCCCGGATCGCTACACCCGGGTGTGCATTACGCCCCTGGGAATTCCTGTCGAATGGCCGGACGCTCCGCCCAAGAAGAAACTGGAGGAGTTCATCCCCTACGTATCGCTTTAACCGTTTCCCCGATGAAAACGAAAACCGATCGCCGTTCATTTCTTAAACAGAGCGCGCTGCTGGGCGGCGGACTCCTGCTGCTCGGCTCGGAAGGCAGGACGGCCCGCGCGGCGGAAACTGAAACGAAGCGGCTTTGTTGAACCGCAAAAGGCCTGACGCTCGGGTCACTCCTCGCGAATTCCACTCCCGCCATTACTCATCCCATGCACAACCTCCGCCCGTTGCCAGAATTCTTGTCATTGCTCGCCGCGGTCGCATTGTCGGCGGCTCCGGCAAACGCAGAAATCCCTGCGCCTGAATCCCCGGAGCCAGTCCCCGGAATCATCACTGACTGGCAACTCTCTCCCGCGTCCCGCTCGTTCGATCTCGCTCCTGAACGCTGCCTCGATGGCCAGACCCCGGCGGCAATCTCCTGGACGCCGGTGACGAGCGACCCTTCCGGTCTGGTGGACATTGCGCACTACAGGAAGCCCGTTGCCGAGGGGGTTTCCAAGGTGTGGGCCCGGACGGTGGTTCATGCCCGGCAAAAGGAAAGCAGGCCGTTCATATTTGGCTATGCGGAGGAGGTTTCGGTCTATCTCAACGGCCGGGTGCTCTATCGGGGCCGGAATGTTTCCCAACGCCGCGATCCGTCCTCCCCCGGGATCATCGGATGGAACGACACCGTCTACCTGCCGCTGGAAGCCGGGGAGAACGAGCTCGCACTCATGGTCTCGGACGAACCCGGCAACTGGGGCTTCATGGGGCGCGACCTGGATGCCGTCTATTGCCATCCCGATCTGAAGGAAGTGTGGGACCTCCCCGGCCGGCTCAGCGCCCCCGAATCCGTAGCCTACGACACGGCGCGAAAGGTACTCTACGTGTCGGACCTCGGCGGCGGCTGCATCTCGAAAATCGGACCCGATGGAACAGTCGTCGCGCTAAGGTGGGTTGCGGGACTGAAAGCGCCGACCGGCCTGAAAATCTTCGGCGGCAAGCTGTACGCGGTGGAGCGTTCTGGCGTCACAGAGATCGACCCGGAACAGGGCGCCATCACGGGTCGCTCCCTCATCCCGGGAGCGCTTCTCCTGAATGACCTCGATTTCGACGATGCCGGGACAATCTACGTGACCGATACGTTCAAGAACTGCGTCTTCCGACTCATCGGCGGAAAGCCGGAAGTCTGGATCGAGGGCAACGCGGTCAGCCGGCCCAACGGAATTCTTGTCGAGAAAGAACGGGTGCTCGTCGGCGGCTCCGAGGACGGCGCCATCAAATCCGTTGACCTGAAGACGCGGCAGGTGTGCACGTTTCTGACGCTCGGTCCGGGCGCCAACATGGACGGACTCGTGAGCGACGGGAAAGGCGGGCATCTATTTTCCGACTACTACGGCCGGATCTATCGCGCCGATGCCGCGGGCCGGAAGACCCTCCTGCTGGACCGCCGCGGCCCGCACCAGTACACCGCCGATTTCGAGTACATTCCGGAGCAAGGGCTGCTCATCGTGCCGTCGCTCTACGACAACCGCCTTTCGGCATATCGGATATCCACACCCTAAAATGAAGGCACCACTGCGGACCATCGGATCATTGTTGCTTCTGGCGGGCTCTCTCCTCGCGCAAGAGAATCCGCCGTCCGCGCCCGCTCCCGCCCTGGCGCCGCCACCAGCACCCGCGAGGCCCGCAGATGCCAACGGAGCATACTTCGGCCAGAAGCCGCCAGGCAAGAAACCCGAAATCTTTGCGCCAGGAATCATTTCGCGAACCAATCGCCTGGTGGACCACATCGCGTTCTCTCCCGACGGAAACGAGTGTTATTTTTCGGTGTGGGGCGCCAATTTCTCCAGCGCCAAAATCTATTGGACCAGGCGCGTCGGCAACACTTGGACGCCCCAAATGGAGGCGCCATTCTCGGCAAGACATTATGCCACCGGAGCCTCTTTTTCGAAAGATGGCAGCAGACTCTACTTTGGTTGCGGGAAGCCCGATCCCGGCCTCTGGATGGTCCGGCGCACAGAACGAGGATGGAGTGAACCCCAACGCCTGGCCTCCCCGGTTAACACCACAGACCACAATTACTCTTACTCCGAAACCGCCGACGGTGTCGGCTATTTCGCATCCAATCGTCCCGGCGGACAGGGAACCTCCAACCTAAACGATCTGTGGCGGACGCGCCAGACGGCAGGCGGACCGCTGGAGGTGGAGAACCTCGGAGCGACCGTTAATTCGACTGCCGCCGATTTCGATCCCTGCATTGCGCCGGACGGGTCCTATCTCATCTTCGCCTCCGAACGTCCCGGCGGGACCGGGGGATCGGATCTTTATGTGGCTTTTCCCAACGGCAATGGCGGCTGGACCGCGCCGGTCAACCTGAACCAATACTGTCCCGGCATCAACATTCCTGGCGTTTACCAATGTAGTCCATCCCTTTCCCACGACCAACGCTATCTGTTCTTTGTCCGCCTTAACTATACGACTCAGCAGTGTGATGTCTGGTGGGTGGAGAACCCGTTTGCCCCTGACCGAGCGTCAAAGAAGTAGCCGCCGGGCCGCGTGGCAACGTACTCCAGGCAGGAAAATAATCTGTTCGCTT
>PMKA01000535.1:3717-29141 GCA_003157575.1 Opitutia bacterium | reverse complement strand
CTTCATCCAATCAAGTGCTCTAGTTCGGTTTTGGTGGATGCCGAAGGCAACTGCGGCGCACCATTTTGTGATGCAAATTGGCGGTTCGATTCTTTCGTTCTAGAGCCGATATCGAGCGCAACGTACGCAGCCAACGCAGTGAGGAAAGCCACGAGGGAATCCCACGACCGAGAGCTCGCAAGCCAGCCAGTTGAAGCCAACAGGGCTAGTAACGTAACATATCTTATTGTCATAATTGGCTAACGTCAGAGGTCTGCCGGGTCGACCGACGGAGCGACGGTTACGCAAGCGGCCAGCGTACTCAAGGCCGACATCGGCAGCACCGACTGGTTCGCCCAGGTTTTCGATCTTAACACAGAGGTCGCGGAGGGAAAACGCAGAGAGCACAGAGGCCGGTACGACCTCGCTGGGATTTGCAGGGATTTCTGGCCCGGGCAGTCGCTGCCACGGCTATCCCGAGGCGGAAAAATAGAACTGGTCGGGGGTGTGACGACCCGTACAATCGCCGCGAACAGCGACGGGACGGAGGCTTCTGCGTCTCCGTCAGCCGCCGGCCCTCGCATTCGCGGCGACCTTCTCCGGGCGCTTGCGATTTCTTCGAGATTTTGGACGCGGCAAATCATCGGGCGATGGAGGTCACGGAGATCGGACTTCTTGATGCGGCGATTTCACGCAGACCGATGGTTTCATTTCTGAGCGGCGAACAGGGTAATATGCCGCAAGGGCGTGTTGTCTGATCCAAATATGAGGGGAGGGAGTTTGGAGCAGCCTTCGTGGATTTCCGGAACCAGATCTGATTGTCAGGAAATGTCTTAAAAATCAAGTCGCGAGTCGACCGGCGGATTTCCTGTGCAAAATCGCGCCCACGAAAAACTGCAGCTTTTACAATCGGACGCCTGGCTTGGCGCGGTGCCGAACCGTCCATTTTGTCGATCGGGTGAGATGGTCTCTTTCGTTCTAAGAGACGCGAAAATGCGGCGGATTCAGAGACACCGCATGGCCGGCTATGGAGTGTTCGTCGGTCCGATTCTGCTGCACGACAGGATTTTAAGACATTATCGTCTAGCTGGAATTCCCACGTTGGCAGCCGGCGGGACCCGATCCGATTCGATCGGAACAGGACAAACGATCTTCGCTGAAACTGGGTGAAGGAAGAGGAGGAGAAAGATTTCTCGCCGAGCGGAATCTTGCGACATAACCACGGTTCCGGAAATCGCATCGCCTCGTGTTCACAACTCGACCCCAGATGGAGGTATCACTTAGCCATGAATTATTTACGTCAGACCGGCACCTCTGAAAACAACGCTTTAGCGTCTTCGGAAATATCAACGAAAACCGGCGGAGGCAATCCGGCATGGGAGGAGCCGGTGCCCTTCTCAGAATGGAATGAAATACTCTCGCTCGAACCCATCGATGAGCTGACGCGGGAGCGCCATGCGCGGGCGATCATTACCTATCCGATCGGCGCCAGGCAGGTCTTCAGCGTTGGTTTCTGTGGGCTCAGTGGCTTCGCGCGAGACGCCTCCGTTCGCTCCGTTCCCTCCTGTAAAATCACCTCTTCCGACGCTTGGGTCCGGACACAAGGTCCGACCCTACGCGACCACCAGACCGGAATTCTCAGGTCACCTTCCGCCCGGCGCAGATCACCATGTCCACGGGATTGCCCCCGATCTCCCACGCAAGCAGGCGCTCGTCGCGGTGGCGAAGCAGAATCAGGTCGGCGCGCTGGCCGGGCTCGATCGTGCCGCGGTCGCGGAGGTCGAGCACCGCCGCCGCATTGACCGTGCAGGCAGCTATCGCCTCGGCCGGCGAAAGTCCGCAGCGGCGCACCGCCAGTGCGATGGCAAACGGCATCGAATGCGTCGGCGCCGTTTCCGGACCGCATCCCGTCGCCAGCGCCACGGCCCCGCCGGCGTCGACCAGGAACCCGGCCCGGGCATAGCGCTGGTTGCTCTCGAAACCCGTGCACGGGAGGATCACTCCGATCGCGGGAGACCCTGCGAGCTGCAGCAGGTCGGCCTTGCTCGCCGCTTCAAGCTGGTCGACGCTGCGCGCGACGAGCCGGATCGCCTCCGGGATCATGCCGAGCGAAGCGAACCTGTCGGCCTGCACCCGGATCGGATGATACTTGCGGGCCTTCTCGAAGAGCCGCACGCAGGCGTCCACCGGCCACGCGTCCCGGTCGCAGATCGCGTCGACCGCAATGTCGGGAAACACGCGCGCCACCTCGGGGAGCATCTCCTTCACCACCATCCGCGCATATTCCTCAAGGTTGCCCTCAAAGCCGGCTCCCAACAGCGCCGTCGGCACGATCGTTCCCGGCCACTCGTTGCTCGCGCGCCCAATGGCCTCCAGCATCTTCATCTCCTCCGCCACCGAGAGGCCGTAGCCGCTCTTGATCTCGACGGTCGTCGTGCCCTCGCGCAGCAGCGTATCGAGCAGCGGCTTGAGGCGGGCCGCGAGCTGCTTCCTGGTTTCCGCGCGAACCGCGCGGACGATCCCCGGCGCGCCGCCGCCGGCCTGCAGGATGTCGCGGCGGGGCACTCCCCGCAACGTCTGCTCCCATTCGCCCAGCCTCTCGCCCGCCCAACAGGCCCGCGTGTGGCAGTCGACAAAGCCGGGCATCAGCACACGGCCGGCCGCATCGACAACCTCCGCGCCCTCCGGCGCGTCGAGCTTCGCCCCGACCGCCTCGATCCTCCCCTCGCCGACCAGGACGTCGCCGTGCTCGATGACGCCCAGCTCGCGCAATGCGGCGCCACGGCGCGGGCGTGTGCCGCCGGCCAGGGTTAGGATTCGGGCGTTTCGGATCAGCAGCCGCATTTTTTGGGTCCGGGCTTGGCCTCCGGACGATTCTCCCAAGATGCACCGGGAAAAGAAAGGAATTTGTGAGGGTTTTGTTAAGGGCAGGGTCAGCCGACACAGGAGGGTGAACGTTCGCGCCGTTGAGCGCGGGACCATAGCGGTTCCCGGTCCGCCGACAAGCGGCGACCCTACGGGGAGCCACCGGAAGATGCCTCCAGCAGCCTCCCAGCCCCGATTTGTTGATTGAGTGCCCCGCCGCCCGGCGTTTTCCTCCCCTATCGCCGGTTCCACCACCCCACCTCATGCAATTGTGCAAACTTTGGTTCCTCCCCGCCATGCTAACCGCCCTGACAACTGCAGCCGCCACACCGACACCCACCGCGCCCGACGCCGACACGCGCGTGGACGCGATCGTGGGCAAGATGACGCTTGAGCAGAAGATCGACCTTCTGGGCGGCGTGGACGGGTTCTTCATCAGGGGCTTCGATGAGCTGGGCTGGCCGCGCCTCAAGATGGCCGACGGCCCGATGGGCGTGCGTAATTTCGGGCCGTCCACGGCCTATCCCGCCGGCATCGCGCTTGCCGCGACCTGGGATCCGCAGATGGCCGGCCAGATCGGCGCCTGCATGGGCCGCGATGCGCGGGCCAAGGGCGTGAATTTTCTGCTCGGTCCCGGCGTGAACATCTACCGCGCGCCGATGAACGGAAGAAACTTCGAATACTACGGCGAAGATCCCTTCCTCGGCGCCCGCATCGCGGTGGGCTTCATCAAGGGCGTGCAGGCCCAGGGCGTCATCGCAACGGTGAAGCATTTCATGGGCAACAATTCGGAATTCGACCGCCACAACGTGAATTCCCAGATCGACGAGCGCACCGAGCGCGAGATCTATCTGCCGATTTTCGAGGCGGCGGTGACGGAGGCGAAAGTCGGCGCGATCATGGATTCCTACAATCTGGTCAACGGAGAGCACATGACCCAGAACGCCGCCCTGAACATCGGGGTCGCAAGGCGCGACTGGGGCTTCCGGGGGATCATGATGTCCGACTGGTGGGCCACCTACGACGGGGTGGCCGCGGCGAACAACGGCCTCGACCTTGAAATGCCCGGCGGAGAGTTCATGAACCGCGCCAGCCTGCTCCCCGCAATCCAGGCGGGAAAGGTCACGGTTGCGACGATCGACGAAAAGGTGCGGCGCATCGTCCGCACGGCGCTTGAATTCGGCTTTCTCGACCGTCCGCAGGAGGATCTGATCATCCCACGCTACAACGAGGAGGATCGGAAGACGGCGTTGCGGGGAGCCGAGGAGAGCATCGTGCTGCTGAAGAACGACGGGCAGTTGCTGCCGCTGAACGCCGCGGCGATCAAGACCCTCGTCGTGCTTGGTCCCAACGCCTACCCGGCCCAGCCCGTGGGCGGCGGCAGCGCCGGTGTGGGTCCCTTCAATTCGGTCAGCGCCCTGGAAGGAATAAGCGGAGCGCTCGCCGGCCGGGTCCGCGTGCTTTACAATCCCGGGATTCTCACGCCCGATGAGATCTCCGATGGCACACGGTTCTGGCTCGATGCAGCAGCCACTCAGCCGGGGCTTCGGGGCGAGTACTTTCCAAGCCCGGACTTCTCCGGCGCCCCGGAGGAGCACAATGACGCCAGCGTCGGTTTCAACTGGCACGGCGCAAGCCTGCAGGCGGTCATGACGGGGCCGGTGTCGATCCGCTGGACCGGCTTCTACGTCCCCTCAAAAACCGCGACCTATCTCTGGCAGATCAATTCGTCCGGACACGACATCGCGCGGCTTTACCTCGACGACAACCTCGTGCGGGAACTCGAGCCGCATGAGGGGCAGACGCCGGTGTGGATGGCGGTGCCCATGGAAGCCGGGCGCGCCTATGCGGTGAGATTCGAGACCGTGCTGCGCGACGCCTGGCGCCAGAAACTCGTCGCACTGGGCGTGGTCGATGCGGACGACGTCGTCACGCCGCAGGCCCGGAAACTCGCGGCGACGGCCGACGCCGTTGTCGTTTGCGTCGGTTTCAATCCGGGCACCGAAACCGAGGGGTCTGACCGCTCGTTCGAGCTCGGGATCGGCCAGAACGAGCTGGTCGAGGCGGTCAGCGCCGTCAACCCGAAGACCATCGTGGTCCTCACCGCCGGCGGGGCCGCGGACGTCAGCCCGTGGATCGACCGCGTCCCGGCGTTGCTGCACGCGTGGTACACCGGCCAGGAAGGCGGACGCGCACTCGCCCGCGTTCTGCTCGGCGACGTGAACCCGTCCGGCCGGCTGCCCATCAGCTTCGAGCGCGCCTGGGGCGACAACCCGGTGCACGACAGCTATTATGTCAACGCCCCCGCCAACACCGTGGTTTTCAAGGAAGGCGTCTTCGTGGGATACCGCGGCTACGAGCACAACGGCGTGAAACCGCTGTTCCCCTTCGGCCACGGCCTGGGCTACACGACGTTTGCGTTCAAGAACCTCGCGCTCGCGCCCGAGTCGCCGAAACGCGGCGAGAACGTCACGGTGTCATTTGACGTCACCAACACCGGGTCGCGCGAAGGCGTGGAGGTGGCGCAGCTCTATCTCGGCAATCCCGGCGCAAGCGTGCCGCGACCGGTCAAGGAGCTGAAGGGCTTCTCCCGCGTCGAGCTGAAGCCCGGGGAGACCCGGCGCATCACGCTGACGCTCGATCCGCGGGCGATGTCATTCTTCGACGTGGCGACCCACGCCTGGAAGCAGGAGCCCGGGACGTTCACCGTCTTCGTCGGGCATTCGTCCGCCGCGATCGATCTTCAGGGCAAATACAGCGTGGCGCCGTAGGAGCGTGCGGGCAATTATAGGAGCCTGCTTGCAGGCGTTGGATTGGAGGTGTCTGCGTTCGTTGCGGAATTCGCCTGCAAGCAGGCTCCTACAATTCCAATCAATGGCTGCGTCATTTGGAACTTCTTGGGGAAACGACAACGGGGCTGAACCGCATATTTCATGGGGACGCGACGCCCCGTCGCGTGCGCCTCACGGAAACGCGACGAGGGCGTCGCGTCTCCAAAGAACGAAGCGTACTGCCCCTCACGCTCCGACTACGTCTTCGGGATCAGATCGTCGATCGAATCGCTCTCGGTGTTGATGTCCGAGAAAAGCCACGTCGACAGGTAGCGCTCGCTGCTCGAAGGGACGATGACGACGATCTGCTTCCCCTGATTCTCCGGCCTTTTGGCGAGCTGGAGCGCGGCCCAGATTGCGGCGCCCGACGAAATGCCGACCGGAATCCCGTCCTCCCGGATCACCTGTTTCGAAATCGGGGCGGAGTCCACCTCCTTGACGCGGATGACCTCGTCGTAGACCTTCGTATTGAGCACAGCGGGGACAAAACCGGGCCCCAGGCCCTGAAGCTTGTGCGGGCCGGGCTGCCCGCCGGAAAGCACGGCTGAGGAATCCGGCTCGACCGCGACGATTTTGACGCCGGGCTTGCGGCTTTTCAGCACCTCGCCCACCCCGGTGATCGTGCCGCCCGTGCCGATGCCTGCGACAAGGATGTCGACCTGGCCGTCGGTGTCGCGCCAGNNCCAGATCTCCTCGGCGGTCGTCTTCCGGTGGATCTCGGGATTGGACGGATTCGAGAATTGCTGGAGGATGGCGCTGTTGGGAATCTGCCTGTGCAGCTCCTCGGCCATCGCGATGGCCCCCTTCATCCCTTGCGGCCCCTCCGTCAGCACGAGGCGGGCGCCGAGCACCTTGAGGAGCTTGCGCCGCTCCATGCTCATGGTCTCGGGCATGGTGAGGACGATCCGCAGGCCGCGCGCCGCCGCGACGAACGCCAGCGCGATGCCGGTGTTTCCGCTCGTGGGCTCGATCAGGACGGTCTCCTGGTTGATGCGCCCCGACTTGAACGCATCGTCGATCATCGCCGCGCCGATGCGGTCCTTGACGCTGCTGAGAGGGTTGAAGAATTCGAGCTTCAGCAGGATGTCGGCCACGGCCCCGTGGGCCTCTGCCGTGCGATGAAGCCGGACAAGCGGCGTGTTGCCGATCGTATCAACAATGCTGTCGTATATCTTGGCCATGGTAGTGGGTGATGATTGAGTCCGGGCTTTGCCCCATGTCAAAAAAGAGATGCGGCCGGGCGCTCATTTGTCGGTGCCCCATCGCCGGTGGAGGAAGCTCTCCCACGGCGAAAACAGGACCTTGTCCGCGAGCAGCCCGATGAACACGATGACCAGCATGATGCCGATGACCTGGTCCATCGCGTTGAGCTCGCGCCCGTAGTGGAGCAGCTGCCCGAGGCCAAACCCGGTCAGGATGGTGACAAAAATCTCCGCGGCCATGAGCGAGCGCCAGGCGAAGGCCCAGCCCTGCTTCATCCCGCTGACGATGAAGGGCAGCGACGCCGGCATGATCACCATCACCCAGGTGTGCAGCCTGCGCGAACCCATGGTGCGCGCGGCGCGGACGTAGATCGGATTCACGTTACGGACTCCCGAGTCGGTCGCGAGGATCACGGACCACAACGTCCCCATCACGACGACAAACAGCATGGCGCCCTCCGACTGACCGAACCACAGAAGCGCAAGCGGCACCCAGCAGACGCTCGGCAGGCCCTGCAGGCCGAGCGCGAGCACGCCCAGCGTGTCGCGCATCGCACGGAATTGCGCGGTGAGCATCCCCAGCGGCACGCCGGCGGCGATTCCGATCACGTACCCCAGAAACAGCCGCTTCATCGTCACCAGGGTGCTGCCCTCGAGGGTGCCGTCGCGGAGCGCGTTCCAAAGATAGCGCCCCACGCTGGCCGGACTCGGCGCCAGCACGGGCGACCACACCTTCGCCTGGAAGACGACCTGCCACGCGGCCAGCAGCGCCGCGAAGAAAAGGAACGCAGTGAGCGAACGTTTCATTCGTGCACCTCCGTGTCGCCCAGGTGCCCCTTGAGCGCGCGCATGATCTCGATGGAGTGTTCGGCAAGATCGACGCTGTTGATGTCCCGCGGACGCGGCAGGGGAATCCTGAATTCTTCGCGGATGCGCCCCGGGTGCGGCGAAAACAGCACGACACGGTCCCCGAGGCAGGCCGCTTCGCGGACGTTGTGGGTGACGAAGAGGATGGTCTTGCGCCGCTCCTGCCAGATGCGCTGGAGGTCGCCGTAGAGCTGCTCGCGGGTGATCGCATCGAGCGCCGCGAACGGTTCGTCCATCAGCAGCACCCGCGGATTCGGAGCCATCGCCCGGGCAAGCGCCAGACGCTGCTTCATGCCGCCGGAGAGCTCATGGATGTTTGCATGCTCGAAGCGCTCAAGCCCGACGAGCTTCAAATAGTACTGCGCCACCTCCCTGCGTTCCGAGTCCGCCAGCCCCGGCTTGAGCTTCAGGCCGAACATCACGTTCGAAAACGCATCCAGCCATGGAAACAGCGCCGGCTCCTGGAACATGACCATGCGGTCCCGCCCGGGGCCCCGGATGGGCGCGCCGTCCGAACACACCGTTCCCTCGTCAAACGTCTCCAGCCCGGCAATGATGTTGAGCAGCGTCGATTTTCCGCAGCCGCTCGGCCCAACAAGACAGACAAACTCCCCCTCGCTGACGTTGAGCGTGACGTGATCAAGCGCCTGCACCCGTCCGCCGCGCATGGGAAAGGTCTTCGAGACGTCCTTCACCGCCAGCTTTGCGCTGGGCGATGCGGAGAGCTCCTGTTGCAGCGTCATGGCTCTCCGGAGAACATGCGGTCCAGCGGGATGGCGTTGGGGAGAAACCCGACGCCCTGGGCGTCCTTTACGACTCCGGCGATCTGCTCCGGCTTCAGATCCGCGGTGAAATGCATCCTCCGCCATGCGCTTTCAACCAGTCCCGGGGGGAAGGGGCGGTGCATGTCGGCGCCCAGGCCGGAACAGACTATCGCCCGCGCTTCGGCTCCATGGGCGTTGATCCAGGCAGTGAGCTCGACATGCGCGGCGCGGAATTTCCGCGCCAGATCCGGATGTTGCTTCAAGAGGCGCACGCTCGATACCAGCAGCGTGGTGACGACCTCGGGCTGTTCGAGAAAAACCTTGCCGCCCGCCTCCTGCTCCAGCCGCGACACCCATGGTTCAACCGTCCAGACGGCATCGATCTGCCCGGAGGAAAACAACGCGAGCTGGTCGGGATTCGCCGTGGGCACGACAAAAACGTCGCCCCCGCCCTGCGTGATCTTGAAGCCCTGCTTCTTCAGCCAGGCACGCGCCGCCACATCCTGGGTGTTGCCAAACTGGGGCGTGGCCACCTTGCGGCCGCGAAAATCGGCCGGAGCCTTGATGCGTCCGTCCGCGGGCACGACGAGCGCCGCCCCGCCTTCCGCCGCCCCGGCGAGGACGCGGATCTCGTCGCCGCCCGAGCGGATGTAGGCATTGAGCGCCGGGTTGGGCCCGACGTAGGTCAGGTCCACCGAACCGGCGAAGATCGCCTCCATTGCGCTCGGCCCGGCGTTGAATGCGAACCACTGCACGGTGACATCCCCGCCGAGGCGCTCTTCGAACCAGCCGCGTCCCTCGCGCGTCGTCTGGCTGCCGATGATGCCCTGCGCGTGCGTGACGTTTGGAAAATAGCCGACGCGCAGCACGATCTTCTCGGCGCGCGCCGCCGTTGCGGCCAGCAGGGCAAGGCAGAGGAACAGGATTGTTTTCATGTTCGGGCTGGGGCTCGAAATCCGTCGTCAGAACGATATCTGGAAGCGCGTGATGAACGCCTGTTCGTCCTGGCGCAGAATCTGTGTCGAGGACACCGGCACCTCGTTCGAGAAATGCGTCCGGTAGAAATCAAAGGTCGTGCGCACGGTCTTGCTCAGGTACCAGTTGAGCCCGAGCCCGACCGACGACGCCTCGTCCGCGCTTGCCGCGGGATCGGCGAACAAGGGAAACGCCGCGTCGTCGATCTTCAGGTCGGCATAACGGGCCGCGACCTCCCACGCGCCCCACGTGCCCGCCTTCCAGTTGAAGGGCGAATTCGGGACGACGCCGGTGTAGGATGAGTTCTCGCCGGTGAGCACATAACCGGTCGTGATCTCCCAGGCCCGGTTCTGCAGCTGCGCCTTCTTTCCGGCCGCCGTCGGCCGCGCGTTGACCGTCGACAGGACGTATTCGCCGATGAGCCCGAAAGGCCCGCGGCGGAATTCGGCCTGGGGCGACACCCGCCAGACCCGGCCGTCGCCCACGACCGTGCTCTTGTATTTGAAGAACGTCTGCTGACCGTCGGTCTTGTAGCCGCTCGTGACGGCCGCCGCGCCCTTTTCGCGCCCCACCCCGGCGCCCACGCCGAAGGCGAGCCCCTGGAAGAAGGACTCCTGCTCGGCTTTGAACGGCTGCAAATAGATGCGGCCGATGACATCCTTGTCGTTGTCGAAATCGGAGTTGCCCGTGGTTGTGTTGTCGGGCACTCCGTTGAAAACGCCGGCTGCATAACTGATCGCGCCGCCTTTGAAGCTGCCCCCGAGCTGGATGCCCAGATCGCGGTTGGGCACAAGGGCCGAGGCGAGCGAGCGTTCGTCGAAAAACGTCCACGAATCGGCCTGCAGCCATTCGAGGCCGATGGGCGCCTTGAACTTGCCGAATTTGAGCTGCGCCGCGCCGCCCAGCGACACGCCGAAATTGGCGTCCAGAATGCTCGGCGCGCTTGTGCCTCCCAGCTCGGACACGAACTGGAAGGAATAGATCTTGTCGAACGCACCCTCGACAATCGGGCGGGCGCGCCGCAGCACGAACGTGTTGTTCATCACTCCGCCGCCGTCGTTGAAGAACAGGCGCGAGTCGAGCTGCACTAGGCCGCCGATCCTCAGAAAATCGGCGCCGTCCGCCGAGGTGAACATGAATCCCTTGTCCGTGATCGCGACCTTGGGCTCGGCCTTGGCCGCGGCGTCCGCCTTGCTGGCGGCGTCGGCGGCCTTTGCCGCAGCGGCGGCCTGCTGGTCCTTGATCTGCTGTTGTTGCTGCTGGAGCTGTGTCAGCCTCTGGTCGAGCACACGGATCTGCTCGCGCAGGGCCTGGATCTCCGCATCGGTATCGTCTGCGCCGCGAACGCAGGTCAGGGCGGCGGAAAACGCAAGAGCCACGAGCAAGGCGCGAATCGTCGGCGATGGGGTGGTGTTCATATTGCGTAGTCTCCCAGGATATTGTTGATCAGGCCGTCGACAGCCTGCATCCGGTCATCCGCGCCCGGCCGCGAGGGCTTCCGACCCTTGGCGGGCGGCGACACCGGCCGGGGCGGTTCGGAATAGGGCAGCGGCACGCCGTCGCGGCGCATCTTGCGCAGGGTGACCCCGACCACGTCCGCAAGCGTGTACCGGTCCAGGATGCCCGTGATGGCGTTGCGCACGTCGAGCATCAGCATCCGCAACCCGCAGTGCGTCTCGTCGGGACAGGAGCATTTCTCGTAGGCGGTCTGGCTCACGCAATTGATCGGGGCGAGCGGACCGTCGATCAGGCGGACAACGTGCCCCATAACGATCTTCCCCGCAGGTTGCGCGAGGCGATACCCGCCGAATTTTCCCCGCCGGCTCTCGACCAGCCGCGCCTTCTTCAGCACCATCATGATCTGCTCGAGAAACTTCACCGGCAATTTCTCGCGGGCGGCAAGCTCGGTAACCTGGACCAGGGGCCGGCCCACCTCGGCAGCGATCCCCAGGTCAATCAGGGCGCGAATTGCGTACTCACCTTTTTTGGACAGCTTCATAATGTCTACTTCACCAGTCTAGATTGCTGGAGTGGCCGTTACGCAAGCCCATTCTCCGTTGCGCTTGCGTTTGCAGGCAGCCGCTGGGAACTTGCAGGCCGATTATGACGAACCGCGGCCGGCCTCGTGCTCGAGAAGGATCGATGCGCCTCATTGCCTGCAGCCGGCCAGACCACCGGGCGGCGGGCAAGGGGGGACGGACCGGCCACCGCGTGGGCCCGCGGATCCGGCCTGCGTTTTGCGCATGAGCGAAGACCGGCATGGACTGCAGTATCCCGGCCCGGCCGACCCGTCCCTGCAAACCGGGCGCGGCTTTGGGCTTGCCAGGACGTTCGCCTCCCTGCGCCATCGAAACTACCGTCTGTTTTTCGCCGGACAGCTGGTTTCGCTCATCGGCACGTGGATGCAGAACGTCGCGCAGGCCTGGCTGGTTTACGAGCTGACCAACTCCCCGTTCAAGCTGGGCGTGGTCGCATTTTCCGCAGGTGTGCCGGTCCTGCTTTTCTCGCTCTGGGCGGGCGTCCTTGCCGACCGCCTGCCCAAACGGCGGCTCATAATTCTGACGCAGACGGTGATGATGACCCTGGCCTTCATCCTGGCGGCGGACGTGTTTCTCGGCACGGTGCTTTGGTGGCACATCGCGGTGCTGGCGTTTCTCCTGGGCACGGCGAATGCCTTTGACGGGCCGACCCGCCAGTCATTTGTGGTGGAGATGGTGGGTCGCAAGGAGTTGATGAACGCGATCGCGCTGAATTCCGCGATGTTCAACACCGCCCGGATCGTCGGCCCCGCGCTCGCCGGGATCATCCTGGCCGCGGTCGGCGCCTCGTGGTGCTTCGTGCTGAACGGAGTCAGTTTTCTGGCCGTGATCGCGGGGCTGCTCCTGATGGACGTCAAACCCTACGTCGGCGTCACCTCCGCCGAATCCCCGTTCAAGCAGATGCGGGAGGGCCTGAGCTACATCCGGCACCATCCGACCGTGCGTCCGCTGATCGCGCTGGTGGCGGTGTCGAACATGTTTGCGCTTGGCTACATGGCGCTGCTTCCCGCCCTGGCGCAGGACGTTCTCCACGCCGGCAAGGTCGGTTACGGTTTCATGAGCACGGCCATCGGCGTGGGCGCGCTCGCGGGAGCCCTGCTCATCGCCTCGCTCGGGAACTTCCAGCGCAAGGGGCTGCTCCTGACGACCGGCAACCTGCTTCTCCCGGTGATGGTCATCGCGCTGGCGTTGTCCCGGTCATTTCACCTGACGATGGGATTGCTGGTCATGGCGGGCCTTGGGTTCATGATGCAGAATGCGACGGCCAACACGCTTGTGCAGACTACAGTGCCCGACGCGCTGAGGGGAAGGGTCATGAGCGTGTACATGATGGTGTTTCTCGGGTTCTTTCCGATCGGCTCGTTGATCGTGGGCGCGATCGCCGAACGCTTCGGCGTGCCCGCCGGAGCCGCATTCGGGGGGATCATCGCCCTCGTCTACGACCTGTATCTCTTCTGGCGGGTGCCGATGATCCGTTCTCTGCGATAGGAGCGCATCCGTTGTTCGGGGCAGCACTCGGTTCTTGCATTGCGCCCCAAAGGGCATGATTTCTGCATCACCGTCGATCCATGACAGCCCCTGTCGCGCGAACGTTCCAGCCTTCCGGACTCCAGTTATTGAACTGGTTTCTCCGCGGCTGGACGCTCATGGTGTTTGCCTTCCTGTACGGGCCGATCGCGGTCCTTGTCGCCTATTCCTTCAACACCTCGCGCCTGAACATTGTGTGGAAGGGCTTCACGCTCGACTGGTATCGGAAGCTCTGGGATCACGCGCCCCTTCTGCGCGCCGCCGAGAACAGCCTCGTCATCGCCGCGCTCACGACGGTGCTCTCCGTGGTGATCGGGACGGCGGGCGCCTGGCTCCTGCATCGCTACCATTACCGCGCGGCCCGGGGCATCCAGACGCTGGTGGCGATTCCCATGGTCATGCCGGAAATCCTCATGGGGATCAGCCTGCTCATTTTTTTCGCGACGGTCGGCCTGAGCCTCGGCTTTACAACGGTGATCATCGGGCACGTCACGTTCTGTTTTCCGTTTGTGCTGGTGGCCGTGCAGGCGCGGCTGAAGGGGCTTGATCCGGCGCTGGAGGAGGCTGCGCTGGACTTGGGGGCCACGCCGTGGAACGCGTTCTGGCTGGTCATCGTGCCCTGCCTGCAACCGGCGATCGTGGCCGGCGCGCTGATGGCGTTCACGCTCTCGCTCGACGAGCTCATCGTCACGTTTTTCACCACAAGCGCGTCCTCGGCGACCCTGCCCATCCGGGTGTTCGGCATGGCCAAGGTCGGCCTCAACCCAATGCTCAACGCGCTCTCGGCCGTGTTCATCCTTGCAACCGTCGCGTTCGTGCTTTTCTCCGATTCGCTGAAAAGGATGAGCCGGTGACCCTCTGCCCCGTTAACCCATGACATCACTACATACCACCCTCTCCGCGTTTCTGGCGCTGGCGGCCGCGGCCGCCCTGCCGGGCAAGGAGGAACTCAATCTCTTCGCCTGGTCCGAATACGTGCCCCAGACGGTGCTGGACGGTTTCAAAAAGGAGACCGGCATCCAGGTGAATTACGAGACCTACGCCTCGAATGAGGAGCTGCTCTCCAAGCTCCTCGCGGGCGGCGGCGCCTACGATCTGGTCCAGCCCTCGGACTACGCGGCCGAGGTGATGATCAGGCAGAAGCTCCTCGCCCCCCTCGATCCCGCGCAGCTGCCCAACCTTAAGAACCTGGGCGCGGCGTTCCGCCACCTGCCGCACGATCCGGGCGACCAGTACACCGTTCCGTACATGACCGGCACAGTGGGCATCGTGGTCAACACCGACGTCGTCAAGGACCCGATCAAGGGGTTCAAGGACGTGTTCCAGCCGAAGTTCAAGGACCGCATCGTCGTGCTGAACGACAATCGTGAGATCGTCACCTGGGCGCTTTACACCCTCGGCATCACCGCCAACCAGGTATCGGCCGACAATCTGGTCAAGGCCCGCCCGATCGTGGCGGACTGGATCAAGCTGATCAAGGTGTTCGACTCCGACAGCCCGAAAACCGCGTTGCTGAACGGCGACGTCGATCTCGGCGTGGTTTGGAGCGGCGAGGCGGCGATCCTCTGGAAGGAGAACCGGAAATACAAATATGTGCTCGCCGAGGAAGGCGCGCACCAGTTCATCGACGTCCTGGCGATCCCGGTCGCGGCCACGCACAAGGAGGCCGCGCACAAGTTCATCAACTACATCCTTCGCCCCGAGGTGTCGAAGCTCATCTCGGACGAGTTCCCCTACACGAACCCGAACGTGGAGGCCCGCAAGCTGCTCACGCCGGAACAGCTCGCCAACCCCGCCAGCTATCCGCCGACCGGCAAGCTCGAGACCTTCCATGACATCGGCAAACTGGCCGCGGACATCGACCGCCTCATGACGGATCTGAAGAGCGGGCGCTGAGCCGCCCTGCTGCCGTCGCCCGAGGACTCGTGTCTCCCATCTCCCTCAAAGCCCAGCCGCCGGAACTCGGCGCGGCCACCGAACCCGGCGCCAGGCGGCCGCGCCTGGCCGCCTGGCTGATGCTCGCGCCGATGCTCGTCTGGCTGGGGGCGTTTGTCGTGGCGCCCACGGCCATCCTGTTCGTCTACAGCTTTTGCGAGCGCGACGAGATCGGGCGGGTCGTGTTCAGTTTCACGCTGGACAACTATCGCCGCGTCTTCGACGGGGTCTACCTGCACATCTTCTGGCGGTCGATCGGCTATGCGGGGCTGACCACGGTCATCTGCGTGGTCGTCGGCTACCCGGTCGCGTACTTCATCGCGCGGGCGCGCGAGGAGTGGCGCCACAAGCTCCTGCTGCTGGTGATGATTCCGTTCTGGACGAGCTTCCTCATCCGCACGTATGCCTGGATCACCATCCTGAAAAAGGAAGGCCTGCTCAACGGGTTCGTCCATGCGCTGCCGTTTGGCCTCGCGCCGTTCGACCTGCTCTACACGCCGACCGCCGTCATCATCGGCCTCGTCTATGCCTACCTGCCGTTCATGATCCTGCCGATCTACGGCAGCGCCGAGAAGCTCGAAAACTCCGTGATCGAGGCGGCGTACGATCTCGGCGCCGGTCCGGTCCGCGCGTTTTCCGCGGTGATCGTGCCGCTGACGATGCCCGGCATCGCGGCGGGCACGCTCCTCGTCTTCGTGCCGGCCATCGGCATGTTCGCCATCACTGACTTGATGGGCGGGGCCAAGGTCCCCATGATCGGCAACGTGATTCAAAACCAATTTCTGCAGGCGCGCGACTGGCCGTTCGGTGCGGCGCTCGGAGTCGTCTTCATGCTGATGTTTGCCGTCACATACTGGATCGTCCAGCGACGCGGCGCGCAGTTGGCCGGATGAACGAAGCCAAAGGCACCATGGTCGAACTCCGGGGCGTGACCAAACGCTTCGGCTCCTGTACGGCGGTGGACGACGTGAGTCTCGTCATCCATGCGGGGGAGTTTATCACGCTGCTGGGGCCCTCGGGCTGCGGCAAGACCACGCTTCTGCGGCTGCTGGCGGGCTTCGAGACGCCCGACACCGGGTCCATCCTGCTGGCCGACGAGGAGGTCACGCACCTTCCGCCCTACCGGCGCAACGTCAACCAGGTCTTTCAAAGCTACGCCCTCTTTCCGCACCTGAACGTGCGCGACAACATCGGCTTCGGCCTGCGAATGCAGCGCGTGCCGGAGGCGGACGCCGGGGAGCGCATCCGCGAAATGATCGAACTGGTGGCGCTGACCGGCCTGGAAAACCGGCTGCCGCACCAGCTGTCCGGCGGCCAGCGGCAGCGGGTCGCGCTGGCCCGCGCCGTCGTCTGCCGGCCGAAAGTTCTGCTGCTCGACGAGCCGCTGTCGGCGCTCGACGCCAAGCTGCGGCACGCGATGCAGCTCGAGCTCAAGCGCCTCCAGAGGCACCTCGGTCTCACCTTTGTGTTCGTGACCCATGACCAGGACGAGGCCCTGACCATGTCCGATCGCATCGCCCTGATGAACGGCGGGCGCATCGAGCAACTCGGCGACACGTTCGAGATCTATCACAAGCCCCGCACGGCGTTTGCCGCCGACTTCATCGGCCAGGCCAACCTCCTTAACGTCGAGATCGTCGGCCGCAACGGCACGACGGCGCACGTCCGCCTGCCGGACGGTCTGGAAATCACGATCAACTCCGCCGAGCTGCCGGCCGGGGCGCGGACCGCCCTGGTCTCGATCCGTCCGGAAAAGGTCTATATCTCCAAGCGGAAATTGACGGCGACAAACGTCTTCGTCGCGCGGATCGACGAGGAGATTTTTCAGGGCGCCATGGACCAGCTGGTCCTGGTCTCGGAGAACGGCACCCGGCTCAACGCCCTCGCGGCGAATGAGAGCGCGATGCAGAAGGCCTTCCACGAAGGCGACCGCGTCTATTGTGGGTTGCATCTCGACGACATCGTCATCGTGCAGGCGGAATGACCGCCGGCGCCCCGCGATCGAGACGGCACACGATGTCGTACGCGTCCTTCGGCTTGTCGCGGCCGGCCAACGCGTGGCATTTCATCACCAGAGAATCCGCAAGGGAGGCCACCCGAACCGACACGGTATTGCGGGAACCGTCGATCATGCCTGCTTCGCCTCACCTATCTAGTGCATTGAATATCAGCCGCCTTGCAGCCACCGGATGAAACGCGCCGGAAACGCCGCTCACGAAAGAGTCCATGAGCCCGGGCAGCGCCAGCAGCACAATCTCCCCCCGGCCACAGGGAATGACGGCAGCCGCAACGCCAACGTTGGGATCGTGATTTTTGCCGTAACCGACGACTGACTCGACGCCGGAGCCGGAAATCAGCAGTCCGTTGCCACTGGTGATCTGATAGGGCCAGTCCAGCACACAATCCGACGGCAGCCCGTCGAGCAGCCAGTGTTTGCGCCCGAAGAACCAGAATCCCATCCACGACGGCCCTGACCCGCCCACCGGTCCGAAATACGTGACGAGCCCCTGCTCGGCCAGGAGGGCGGCGATCTGCTCGGCGTCTCCACCGCCGGTGGTGAGCAGGACGACGCGCGTGCCATCGCGTCGCGCGCGCTCGATGGCAGCCGCCAGCTCCGGCTTCCAGTAGTCATCGCTCTGTTGGGCAACCGGCGTCCACACGTTGCCGGAGGGATCGGTGTACGGCGTTTCCCGGAAGACCGCACGCACGACCTTGCCCGCCGAATCCCGCAACTCCACGGCGGCCAGCGTCGCATTGTCGGACGTGACACGCGGCACCGAAAAGGAAACCGTCCCCCCGGGGGCATCGACTGCGAATGTTTCCACGAGCGCGCGGTCCTTTCCGCCTGCCCGGGAGAAGATGTCCAGATCCTTGGCAACGGTCGTGCCGTTCAGTGCGAGATCGTAGACCCGTTGGCCCGGCCCGCTGGAGTAACCGTCGGAAAAGTGGATTATCACGGTGACCTTGCCGGGCGCCAGGCCGCGCCAGGTATGGATCGGTCCGGCCTTGCCCCACATCTGATGCTTGTAGAGTTCCGGATCATCGGTGTTGGCCACGGGCGCATCGGAAAAGCTCGTCTGCCAGCCTCCCGGGTTGCCGCCGCCAATCGCCAGAAGGATGATCGGCACTTTCCCAAGCCTGGGCGAAAGAGGCACGGCCTTGGCGTCGAACTGGCGCCTGAGCGCTGCGATCAGATCTTCGGTTACGCCAGCGCAGGCAACCGTGCCATTCAACGCCGTCGGCTGCGGATCGATCACGAGCAGCGGCTCGTCGCGTTCGATCACGGGCGGACCGCCGGCCTTTGGGCTCAACGCGGCGTGGATCGTGACGAGACCGGGCTGCTCAACCTTGAACTGGATACCCGGCTGGAGCAGTTGGCCGAAGGTTTCGCCGCCGATCAGCTCGACCGGGTATTCCGCATGAAACAGCGGCCCGCGACCGGCCAGGGAGGCCGTCACCGTCAATCGCCAGGGGCCGGTCAGGTTTCTCTCGTTGATCTGATGAACATCCACGACGGCGGTGTCGCCCTTGGCAATCACGTAGTGGCGCGGCCTGACGACCAGAACTTCAGGTTGCGCGGCCCGATGGAGAAGCGCGGGATCCGCCTTGAGCAGACGCAGTGAATCGACCAGCCCGCTGTGATTTTCAATCGCGGTCGATTCCCAGCCGGAGAGGACGATGTGGTCCACGTTGTCGCTGATGCGGGCGTTTTCGAGCAGGTGCGCGGCGGAGAAATAGTGCTTCGCCCCCGCCTGTCGGAAGAGCGTTTCCGCGGTGGGAAACGCCTGCCGGAAACCATGGTCGGCGAGGAACTTTTCATACAAGGCGAGGATGGCCTGATGCGCGCCCAGATCGTAGCCTGTTTGCTCGTGCTTCTTATACCAGTTGACGATCTCGGCGTGATCGTCAGGCGAGGCGCCCGTCGCCATCTCGNNCGACCACTTCCTTTTTGTTGTCGCTGCGATACTTGAAATCAGAGGGCGACTGATACATCGCATCGGTCCACACTCCGGGCGAATCCATCGCCGTGTGCTGATCCCACCAGCCGGAGAGGCCGCTTCCGTCATCCGTCATCCAATTGTCGCTGTAGGGCAGGCGCCACACCTGATGCAGGATCGTCTCGCCGGACTTGAGGAGGACCATGCGCGAAGGATCGGCCCCGCCCATCTTTTCGAGCGCATAGCGCATCCGGGGATTGTTTACATCGGGGCTGGTCTCGTTCTGGAGGGTCCAGAGATTCACGCAGGGGTGCGAGCGGAAGGCCCGGATCATGGCCAGCTCCTTGGCGAGTTGATAGCGGTTGAGGAAATCGAGCTCGACGGGTTTGCCCCCGTAATCGACCTGAACACTCGTATTGGGCGGCTCCTGTTTCGCGGACTCGAACGTAAACACACCGCCGCCCGCTTCGCAGTAACGCAGAAAACCGACACGGGCGAAGGCATCGAGCACGACGGCTTTGGGCATGTGACGATGGTTTTGAAGGGTGTCGAGACCGACGGCTTTCATCGCGGCGATCTCGCGTCCAACCGCAGCTTCGTCGGGGAAGATGCCGTTCGGCGCCCAGAAGCCCCACGAAATCGAGGAGCGGGGCACGATCCGACGGCCGTTCAGACGGAGTTTCGCATCCGTTCCGAGTCCCGTTACGTCGAACCAGCGGAAACCGAAAGTCGTGCTCCGCTCGGAATGCGCAGAAACCGGCAGCGTTGCGGAGGCCTGGTAGAGATTCGGCTCCCCGATGTCCCAGAGCTGGGCGTTGGTCACGGTCGCTTCAATTGAAGTGGTGACGGTTCCGCCTGCCGGGACGTGAACGTTTTTGCTTTGCTGGAAAACAATCCTGCCCTCCCGGGCGATGGAGAAACTGAGCGGCCCGTCGTAGGCCTGGCCGGTCGATGAGATTTCGGCCTGGAGGAGAACCGAGCGTGGATCAGGTTTGTTGAAAACCGCCAGATCGCTCACGCTGACCGACGCGCGCACCTGCATCTCCACGCCTCCGGACAAGCCGCCGAAGGCATGGGTCATGGGCAGGGTGTATTTGCCCCACGGCATCGTCTGGAAGTCGATCCAGTCCAGGTTGCCCCCCGGATTGGTAATTCGCACCGCCAGCAGATTTTCTCCGCCGGGCTTGATCGCATCGGTTGCATCGGCCTCAAACGGCGCCTCGGAAATGATCGTGTAGCCCACAAGCCTGCCATTGACATAGACCTCGGCGCGCAAACGGGCTCCGGGAAAGTGGAAAATCAACCGCTCGCCGGGTCGCAAGGCCGGCGGCGTGAACGGCCGATACCACCACGACACGCCCTGATAGGAGCCATCGACCGCGACGATCGCCGAGGGATTGGTCGAATCCGCCGTGCGCGCCGGCTGCTTGTTCCAATAGAATTGTTCAACGGTCGCTGGCAACGACACGCCAATACCGGCTTGATCGCCCAGCACCGGCCACCCACCGGTCGGCGGGTTCACCGGCAGTTCATTGAATCTGACCTCCTCCGGAAGATAGAGGGTGTCATCCTGCCAGGCCGCTTTCGGGTCCAGCCAAAGCCGCCATCCCTGGTCGAGGTTCCTGGCGTCGGATACGCCCGCGCGCGCGAACGGCGCAAAGATGATTGGAAAGGCGATGCAGGCGACGCGGAACGCATTCACCAGCAGGCCCAGTTTGATTGAGTTCGGTTTCATCGATATTCACGGAACCAACTGCACAACAAATTCCTTCTGATCGCGGGAAACGCCGAGCTTCAATGCACACCCGGCAGGCAACCCCGGCGATTGGCGCAGCAACATCGCCGTATCCGATGTCTCCCTGCCGTCGACGGACAGGATGACGTCGTCTCTGCGTAGTCCGGCTTTCGCCAGTGCCGACTCCGCCGGAACCTCAAGCACCAAGACACCGGTCACGCCGGGCAAGCCGAAGGCGGACATTTCGCCTTCGTCGGCGATGTTGCGCATGCGGGCGCCGAACCATGTAACCGGGGCGGTGCCGCGCGCGGTGCCGGTGCGCTCGGGCGTAGACGGTAGCGGCAGCTGCGGAACGCGTGCGAGGGCCTTGAGTTCCGGCTTCTGTACGCCGAATTGATCCATTGGAAAATTGACGAAGCCCAGGGCCAGCGCGGGCGAGCCGTCCTTCACGCGATAATCGCCGTGTGCGGTATCGACGAATTGCGCGTCGGCCACGATGGAATGGTCGTCGCGTCCGCTTTGTTGCTGCAACTGCATCGCAGGCGTGCTCTTCGCCGCGCCACAATTCTGCACCAGGTTGAAATCCATTTCCGCGCCCCACGGCGGCGGAGGCATGTTGGCCGGACGGTAAGTGGTCCAGACGATGTTGCGTCGGAAAACATCGCCGCTTCCGGCATACCAGACGTGCGGATCGAAGCCGCCATCCACCACGATATTGTTTTCGACGACCCGCCCAAAGCCTTCGCGGTTCTTGATGCCGCCGTGCAGGCAGAGATTGTTCTTGATGACGTAAAACGACGAGCCGTCGTCGAGATCGATGTCCCATCCATGATCGCAGCGCCAGCGGTTGTTGGTGAGCACAATGGGTTTGACCGCGTCGAGCTTCGGCAGTTCAGGAACCTGCTGGACCCATGCGTTGACCTCCCCGATGTTCGGTCGCCAAAATCGATCGCGCCCCCATGAATTGAAGGAGCCGTGATCGCCCGTTTCTTTCACCGTGTCAAAGACGTCGCAGAACTCGATGACATGCCCACCCCAGCAGCCGTCGCCAATATTGATCCCGGCACGAGGCACGTCGTATATCGAGCAGTGCCGGACGGTGATGCCCCGGGCCAAGTCGATTTCCACGCCGGCCGTCTGTTTCTCCACCCGTCCGGTCAAATGGATCAGGCAGTCGTCCACAAGGCAGCCCGCCGGATAATTGTCGCTTTTGGGGCCGGGCGTGCGGTCGATATCGGCAAACTCGTGGACCTGGTCGTAGCTAAACAACGGGCTGCGTGCGGCCTGCGAGTCACCGACAAAACAGATCCCGCTCGCACCCGCCCCCTCGATACGCGTGCCGCGAATGACGACGCGGCGGTTGTAATTGTTGATAAAAACGGCGTTGCCGCCGACTTGGTCGATGAAACTGTCTTCCAGCGCGCAATCCTCCGCGCCGTTGAAGAGAATAGCTCCGCCGCGATAGATCCTCCAATCGGAACGCAGCAGCGGCTCGTGTGTGTCCATGACCGTGCGCGCCGCCTGGCGGAAGACCAGTCCGCGCAACGTGATCCACTTCACAGGATGCGTCGCGTCGCCGCGAAATTCGACCAACGTCCGCAAGCGCGTGGCCTCTACCACTGCGTTCTTCAAATCCAAACCCACCGGCGGATAGAAATACAGCGTATGAGTCTGGGAATTCAGAAACCATTCGCCAGGAGCGTCCAGTTCCTCGAAGACACCCTCCGCAAACTGAATGCGCTCGTTAATGCCCCCTCCGCGGTTGTTCTGCCAGCCGCCCACTTTGGTCAAACCGCCGTTCGCGTCCTTTCCGGTAATAAGCCATGTGAAATCTCCCCACAGGGCCGGGTGCATCGCGTGCAAGCAGCCTCCCGCCGGATTCAACCACTGGATGGCACGCAGCCTGATGTCTGCACCCGATGCAAACCCGTCGAAGTATCGCGCAGCCGGGTCGTAATTCGGGTAACGCGCCAGAATCTGCCGCTCGCCGTTGGCGAAGATCTCCTCCGTCTTCAAGTCCGCCGGGACCTTCGTCTGGAAGATCTCGTTCGTGTACGGCTGCCAGTCCAGGTTTCCAAGCCGGACGCCACCGCTGATGACCGCCTTTTCATTCCGATAATTCCGGAACACCACCGGCTCGTTCTTCGTGCCGGAATCGTCCGCGGTTAACACGAGCGTCGCGGGCAAATAGTAGGTGCCGCCGCGCAGGTAAACGTCGCCCCGTTTCCGGCGCACCGCCTCCTGCGCGCGTTGCAGCGTGGCGAACGGGCTCGCCAGCGTGCCGGAATTCGAGTCATCGCCCGCCGGTGACACGAAATACGGCTGCGCGACGCAAAAGCCCGCGAAAAAGGCCGCCGCCGCGCAAGCCGAAGCGATTCTCAATTTCACTGCGCGGAAGGGTGCGGAGCGCAGGGCTGCGTTTGCACAGTGGCGGTGGCCGGCGAGAGGCCGTCGGCGCCAGCGGTAAGTCTAATTTCGCCCGCCTCCCGCGTGGATTGCACGATGATCTGCGCAAGGCCGTTGAACAGGCTGCGCGACCATCGCACAGGCGTTGGTTTTCCAATGACGTCCACCACCACGTCAGGATTCAAACCGCCCCGGCCGTAGCTGTTGAGCACGCCCACGGCGATCACGTTGTCGCCGGGCCGAAGCAATCTCTTGAGGTCGAATGACGGCTTCGAAGCCCAGTCATGCCATTCACCGACAAACTGGTTGTTCACAAAGAACCAGCCCTCGTCGTCGCAGCCTGCAAAACGAATCTGCGCCCCCTCGCCGCTTACGTCCTCCGCCGCGAGCGTGACGTGGGCACGGTAGATCGCCGTCGTGTTGGGTACTTCAATCGTCATGGGATCGTCGCCGTTTTTCAGGAGGGACCAGCCGGAGTCGTCGAAATCAATGGCATATTCAGGAACTGCGCTGCTGTTGCGCGGAATATTCGCCAGCTTCCAGCGCCAATCGTCGACCGCAATGCTGCGCACCGGCGTTGTGGAAAAGAAGGTGTCCGGCCCGTGGCAGCTCGGGTCGCCATTGCCGACCCCGATGATCTTGCCTGCGCCTTCGATGACGAAGTTTACTTTGTTCTGCGCCAGCGACACCACCCGGCCCTGCGTGTCGAGCGCGGCCACGGTGAACACCGCCACGTCCTGGCCGTCCGCGTTGATAACTGTCCGGTCTGGAATCAGCAGAATCCTCGCCGCGTCGCCGGTCGTCTCCACTTTCGTTTCAGCGATGACCTTGCCGGCGCCATCGAATCCCTTCGCGCTCAAAGTTCCTGCCGAATATTTGACATTCCACGACAGTTTTGAATTCGGCTTCATCACCTGCTTGCCCAGCGACCCCCCGTTCAGGAAGAGTTCAACCTGTGCGCAGTTGCTGAAGGCCTGGACGAGGACATCCTGGCCTTCCCGGCCGGGCCAGTTCCANNAAGTGCGAGTTGATGCACGGCCATCCGTAGGGCGACGGCTCGCCGCGATAATCGAAACCGGTCCACACGAACCCGCCGGAGAGCCATGGGCGTTCGGCGAAGAACGTCCACCAGCTTTCGGCCGTGGTGGTCCACCCCGGCCAGACCTGGTCGTAGGCGCTGACGTAGCCGCAGGAAGCGTCGTTCTTGTAGATGCCGCGCGTGCCGACCACGCTGGCTTGCTCAGTGCCGACGTTCGGCTGGTTCGGGTGTTCGGCGTGATACCGGTCCACCTCGGGGCCGAAGTGATAATTCCAACCACGCACTTCGATGACGGAGTTAATGCCCTGATAGACATTGCCTTCCGGAGCAGCGTATGTCACCGGTCGCGTCGGATCGAGGCGCTTGGCCAGATCTTGCATTGCGCGCGCGACATTGCCCGCCTGCGGCGTGTCCTGCACGGCGAACTCTTCATTGGCGATGCTCCAGATGAACACGCACGCATGATTCCGATCGCGGCGGATTTGCTCCTCCCACTTGCGCAGATTGTCGGAATCGCTTCCCAGCAGCCGGCTCTCGTCCATGACCAACATTCCGAGCCGGTCGCAGGCATCGAGGAGTTCCGGCGTGGGCGGATTGTGCGAAGTCCGAATCGCGTTACAGCCGAATTCCTTCAGCTTTTTCACGCGAAATTCCTGCAGCGCATCAGGAATGGCCGCGCCGACACCCGCGTGGTCCTGGTGATTGCAGGTGCCGTGGATTTCGCAACGCTTGCCGTTCAGCAAAAAGCCCTTCGTCGGAGAAAAGGCCACGGTGCGGATGCCGAATACGGTTTCTTGTTGGTCAACGACCTTGCCCCCGGTGGAAACCGTGGTGACGAGTTTATAGAGCCTCGGGGCTTCGGGGGACCAAAGGACTGGGGAGGAGATTCGCACTTCACCGCTGCATTCCGCCCTCGAGTCGGCCGCAATATTCGAGACCTGATGCGCTCCCACTTCCGCAATCGTCTGTCCATCCGGTGCAACAATGCTCCAATCGACTTCGGCCACGCTCGCCTCCCTTTGCCTGTTCAGCACGGTGGTCCACAGGTGAACGGCGGCGGGGCCTTCCGGCACATTGTTGGCAAACTCCGGGCAGACGAAGATCCCGTCCGGCGCGACGGCCACCGGTGCAGTCTCGTCCAGCCAGACGTGGCGGTAGATGCCCGCTCCTTCGTAGAACCAGCCCTCGAAATTCGTCGCGTCGACACGCACCGAGATCGTGTTTGTGCCGCCAAAATGCGCCACATCCGTGATGTCCTCGCGGAATGGATAGTAGCCTCCCTCGTGCCGTCGCACGAGCCAGCCGTTGACCCACACCGTCGC
>PMKA01000535.1:0-3690 GCA_003157575.1 Opitutia bacterium | reverse complement strand
ATCGCCCAATCGTGCGGCAGGTCGACGACACGCCAGTAGGAATCGGTGAACCCTTGCGCCGCCGGTCCGGAACCGGTGCCGGATTTATCCAGATGAATCGCATCCGGCCATTCGTCGCCGAGGTGGAACCTCCAGCCCGCATCCAGCGAGAGATGTCGGCGCGTCGTGTCGGCAGAAAGAACCGGTGAAACCGACAAAAAGGCGCAGGCCCCTGCGATGAGGCTGAAGAAAAGACCTTGGTGCTTCATGTCGGTGAATGGACGATGTTGGGGAAAGGCCCCTGCTGCCGAACCTCAGATTATTCTCGCGAAGCAACGGCACATCGGGTGCGTATGCGGCTGCGAATGGTGGCCAGTATCGCCAATGCGCCGAGGAACCAGGGCTCGACCGCGCCGCCGCCGCCACCCCCGCCGTTTTGTGGAGTTGTCGGGGTCGGCGTGGAAACCGTCAGCGTCGCCACGCTGCTCGTCACGTTTCCCACCAGATTGGTGACCGTGACCGCGTAGTTCCCGGCGTTTGCGGTCTGGACGCTTGAAACGCTGTATGAGCTGCCGGTGGCGCCAGCAATGGCGTTTCCATTGAATAACCATTGGTAAGTCGGGAGGGGCTTGCCGGTGGCGGTTACCGAGAAACTAACGTTGGCGCCCGCATCCACCGTTTGACTCTGTGGCTGCGTGGTGATGGCCGGGGCCGCCGGATAGACGCACAATCGGATCGCGTGGTTGTTGGCGTCGGCGACATAGACATCACCCGCGCTGTCCACGGCCAGACCTGTGGGGAAATTGAACCGTGCCGCGGTGCCCACGCCGTCGGCACTACCGCTCGTGCCGGCCAAACCGGCCAGCGTGCTGACCACGCCGGACGCCGCAATCTCCCGCACCGCATGGTTGTCGGTGTCCACGACATAGACATTCCCGGAGGCATCGATGCCTACTCCGGAGGGATAATGGAACGTCGCCTGGCTGTTGAAGTCATCGGAGCTGCCAGCGATTCCGCTTTGACCTGCGACTGTCGTGACCACGCCGCTGGCGGTCGCCAGCTTGCGAATGGCATTGTTGTTGGTGTCGGCGATGAACAGGTTGCCGGATCCGTCGAGCACCAGGCCCTGGGGGCCATGGAATCGGGCCGCTGAACCCGCGGCGTCGACCGCGCCGCTCGCGCCGGCCGTGCCGGCGATCGTGCTCACGACGCCAGCAGGCGTGATCCGGCGGATCGCGTGATTGAGCGTGTCGGCGACAAAGACGTTGCCGGAACTGTCGACTGCGACTCCTGAAGGCCCGTTGAAGTCCGCTGCAGTGCCAGTGCCGTCCGCGCTTCCGGCCGTGCCCGCCTGCCCTGCCAGCGTGGTGACGCTGCCCGAGCTCGTCACCTTTCGGATCGTGTCGTTGTTGGTGTCGGCCACATACAGATCGCCGGTAGAGTCCACAGCAATCCCGGTCGGATGATTGAACCGCGCCGAACTCGAACCGTCGCTGCTCCCGGCGGTCCCGGTCTGACCGGCCACGGTTGTAACGACTCCTGCAGGTGTGATCTTGCGGATGGTGTGGTTGGCAGTGTCGGCGACGTAGACATTGCCCGCACTGTCCAACGCCACATCTGCCGGCAGATTGAACCGGGCTGCCGATCCCGTTCCGTCCGTGCTCCCGCCGGCCCCGCCGAGTCCGGCAAGCGTGACGACGGTCATCGGCACATCGACAACGAGCGCCGCAGCAGGGGAAGTTGTCGTCCCGATGGTATTGGCAACGACGCAGCGATAGGCGCTCCCGTTCATCGCGGCAGTCGCCGAGGAAACGGTCAGCGTGGCGGCGGCCGTACCCGAGAATGTGCTGTTGTCGCTCAGGTTCGTCCAAGTGGAGCCGCCGGCAACCTGTTGCTGCCATTGGTATGTCGGCATAGGAAAAGCGGTCACTACCACCGAGAACGTCGCCGCTTTTCCGGCCGTCACCGACTGGACCGCAGGCGGCGTCGCAACAGACGGCGCCTGGGGCGTGGCGACCGGCACGACAAACAGCGTGATGCTCTGCGATGGCACAGTGGCGGCAATCGTGTTGTTGGTCGCCATGAGGTCGGCCAGGCGGGAGATCGCGGTCTGCGAAGCGGAGTTGATTTGCCACACCTGGACGGTCCCGCTCGCAATGAAATTGGCC
The DNA here is from genome assembly GCA_003157575.1 of Opitutia bacterium. GTDB lineage: Bacteria > Verrucomicrobiota > Verrucomicrobiia > Opitutales > Opitutaceae > Fen-1467. The sequence goes on along the minus strand of PMKA01000535.1, from coordinate 1,543 downwards.
AGATTGACGGTCACCGGCGTGCTGCCCTGCTGTTTGTTGATCACCATGACGGTCAGCGCCCCGTCCGATGTGCGCACGGCCGCGAACGTCGACAGGTTGTCCGGGTTGGCGACGGTTGCCGCCACGCTCGTATCGCCGAAGCACGAATTCTTCCCGTCGTAGTTGCGGTAAATCTGGCTGGCGAGGAATGTGACCGTATATTTGCCGTTGGAGTCCTTTCCGTCGCCCCATCGGTTCGCCATGTCAAGCCCCTCACGACCGTATATGCCCAAAACGTCAGCCTGGGTCGTCGCCCCGTTGAGGTATGCTTCGTCACCCCAGCTATATTCCGTAAAGGCGGTTTGCAGACCCGGATAATACGTATCCACCCAAGCACGGAGCGTGGGTATCCAGTTGATCACGCCTCCGTTGATACCGAGGCTCCCCCACCAGCCCGGGGTAATGTAATTCGGGTCCCAGAGTATTCGCGTATGACGGTTCCTGAACTGTTGGGCTGTCAGCGAATCATCGCCCCCGCTGCTGGAGAAATCAGGCATGTCGGTGTACCCATGTACCGACACGACATCGATCAACTGAACCCCTGTCTGCTGTTTATAGGTGTACAGCTTCTGGAGCAACCATGGGTAATGGTACATGTTGCCATGGGCGGTGTAGTCGCTGTTGCCCCCTCCCTGGTCAATGCCGCTGACATACATCGCCCACCAGTCCCACTCCTCGAAACCCACTATCCGTGCGGTTGGATCAGCGCTCCGGATAGCGGATGCATAAGCAACAACCTTGTTGTACAACTCATCATAACCGGGCCTGTTGGGATGAACATCCCTGTGTGTGCCAACCCAGACTGAGGGTTCGTTGTCGAGGATGTAATACTTTATTCCTGTCTGCGCGGTCGCATTGCCAAATTTGGAGACCAGATGCTGAACCCATGCCTTCTGGATATCCGGGGTGTTCGCAACACCGGTATCGAGAGGATCGTTGCCGGTGACGTTCGTGCCCGTAGCGGCGCTGACGCCGTTGCCGGCATCCGAATTCCATGGGTCCGAGTTTGTCTGCGCGCCGTATTTCCTGATCGAAAACCCGGCGAGCGTGCTGCGGTTGGAGCCGAGGTTGGCCAGGTAATCCAGCATCGGAATGGTGATCATGGGTTCGACGCCATTACCCGCCGACCGTGTGTCGGCTATCGAATTGTCTACAGACGCCCCCGGTGTCCCGTCGCCATCCGAATAGGTTTCAAAGAACCAATCCGAACCCACCGAATGCGCATCGATCTGCCAGTTATAACGCGAGTTGGCATTACCCCCAAAGCGGTTGACCGGTGCATTCAGGGCGCTGATATCGGAGGCACTGGCCCAGTTTTGCCCGTAGATGTTGGGATTGATCGGATGCCGGTTGGCATTTGCATCGACGCTCACTGACGTGGCGGAATTCTGGGAAAAGGACGGAACGATGGCGCCCAGAAAGAGCGGGAGCAGACGGATGAGGTGGTGTTTCATAGAGTGCTGGATCGGCATGCGCCGGTAAAAGCATCAGGTTGGTGGTTTCG
>PMKA01000077.1 GCA_003157575.1 Opitutia bacterium | reverse complement strand
GGTGAAGATGAACGACGACTTCATTCGCGAACTGCGCCCGCTCTTCCTTCAGCTGCACACCTGGACAAAGTACGCCCTGGCCAAGAAATACGGCCAGCCCGTTCCCAGGCTCATCCCGGCGCACTGGATCAACAACCGCTGGGGGCAGGAATGGACGGGCCTCGTCGAAGCCGCCGATCTCGACCCCTATTTCAAGGGCCGTAACCCCGAGTGGATCATACAGAGCGCCGAACGGTTTTGGACGAGCCTCGGCTTTGCGCCGCTGCCCGCGACTTTCTGGAAGAACTCGGACCTTTATGCGCTTCCCGTCAACAGCACCCGCAAGAAGAACACCCACGGCTCCTGCTGGCACATCGACCTCGACAACGACATCCGCTCGCTGATGAGCATCGAACCCAACCAGGAGTGGTTCAGCACCGCGCATCACGAACTCGGGCACGGCCATTATTTCATGTCTTACACGCGCCCTGACGTGCCACCGCTGCTGCGCGACTCGGCCAATCCCGGCTTCCATGAAGGCATGGCCGAGCTCGGCGAACTGGCCGCCGCACAGGTGCCATATCTTCAGCAGCTGGGCGTGCTGCCCGCCGACTTCAAGGCCGACGAGGTTGCGTTCCTCCTCAACGACGCACTCTCCAGTTCCATCCCGTTCATGAGCTGGGCCTCCGGCACGATGACCCATTGGGAAGCCGATGTCTACGCCGGCAACCTGCCCGTCGACCAGTGGAACGCCCGCTGGTGGAAATATGCGCGAGACTTCCAGGGCATCGAGCCGCCGGCGCCCCGCGGCGAGGAGTGGTGCGATGCCGCTACCAAGACGCACATCAACGACACTCCCTGCTACTACCCGAATTATTCCTTCGCCACCGTCGTGCGATTCCAGCTGCACGAGTACATCGCCCGCCGGATACTTCACCAGCCTCCGCAGCGCTGCAATTACGCCGGCAATCCGCAGGTCGGTGCGTTTCTGAAGAGCATCATGGAAAAAGGCGCCACGCAGGACTGGCGCAAGGTGTTGCGCGATGCCACCGGCGAGGACCTGTCAACCCGGGCAATGGTCGAGTATTTCAAGCCCCTGCAATCCTGGCTCGAAGAACAAAACAAGGGCCGGCCGATCGGCTGGGATTGACCGCCTGCGACGGAAGCAGGCAATCGTGTGACGAGCGAGGAGCCGGCTGTCGGCGGCGCAATTCTCCGTTGCGGTCCCTGGCATCGACACCCGGAGGCAGCCCCGGTCTTCAACTCCCGACCTTCATCCCTCGACCGCATCGATCCCGCAGGCGGGAGGTCCCTGGCGCAGCGCCCTGCGGAATCAGAGGCGGCCCCGCATGAACGGTTGCTGCCCAAGCCAGGCGACGAGTTCCCCTGCCATCGCCCGGTCGTCCGCCACGCGCGGGTGATTGCCCGACCAGTGCGAAAAAACAAAGTGGCTGATGGCCGCATCGCCGGTTTCGAGCTCCTTCACGGCCGCGGTCCATGCGTCGCGCAGTTCATCGCTCTTCGCACCGCCGTACATGCCGCCCCGGAGAAGGACGATGTGCGCGTTGGGCCAGGCGGCGCGAACCGACCGGACAAAGGCCACCAGGCCGGGCCTGTAGCCGGCGGGAAACGGATGGCCGTGACTTCGGCCGAACGAGTCGTCGTTTTCTCCCAGATTGATGCAGACGACATCCGGCAGCCACGCCGCCAAATTGACCCGGGGCGCGTCCGGCCGCGGATAGGCGCGGTCCCAAACCTGTGAGACAGTCACATCGGCCCACGCGGGCGTGATGCCCATGCCGCTGACAGCCATGCAGTGCAGATCCGCACGCAAGGATTTCGCGACGACCGCGGCGTAGCTGAGGGCGAAGTTGTGCGTGCGGCGGCTCTCCCACTGGTCGGTGGAACCGTCCTCGTTGCACGCGCCCGCCGTGATCGAATCCCCGATGAACTGGAGCCGGAACCGGTAATCCCTTTCAGCGGGCTTCAAGACGCTTGCTGCAGCTGCCAGCTGCACGCCGACGAAGGCGACATGCCCTGCGCTCGCCTCACTCCGTTTATAGACCTCCACGCTGTGCCGGCCCGGACCGAGCGTCCGCGGCCAGACAAATCGGAGGACCGGATCACTACCGCGAGGCGTGACCATCCAGGTGCCCTGGCCGGGATCGACAGTCGGAGCGACGGCCGCCAGACCAACAACAAGGGTTTCGCCGTCGACCGTCACATCGAAAAAGTTCTGCTCGGAGGGCGAGACAAAGTTCAAAACGAGCAGCGGGCCGGTGAAATCAACGCTGATCCTGCTGCCCTCCCAGATGACGACAGGCCGGGCCGGGTCGTTGGAGTCAAAACATCCCTCGTAGAAAAAACGTGCGTCCGACGCCGGGACGAACTGCCCGTCGGCAGGCGCGGGCGAGGCGCGGTTTTCAACGGCCGCCTGGGCGCAAAAAAGCACACAGGCGAAGGAAGGCACGAGGCGAAAACAAAGCCGGCGCAGGTTCATTCTCCGGTGTATAAGCCCACCCGGTGGCACGGCAAGCCCGGGCTGCTCCTCCCAATTCCACAGACAATTTCGCCGGAAAGTTTGCAGTGGAAAGGCTCCAGCTGGTTTTATTGTCATATCCGGATCGAAATTCCCGTGATTGGAACAAATCGACTCGACCCCGCTGCTTTCCTCCCATGTACCTTCGTGCCCACCGTCTTTTCCAGTTTCCGCTGCTCGCCTTCCCTTTCATTGTGATTGCCGACCTCATCGCCGCAGACCCGGTTTCGACCGCCGCTCCCGCTCCCGCCACCTTCGCCGAGGCGGGAGCCCGCGCGGATGCCGCGCTCGCCCGCGCCGATCTCGCCGCGTACCGCGGTTGGATCAAGTACCTCCGCTTCGATGCCGCAACCGGTATCGCCCGCCAGGGTCCCGCAAGCAAGGAGGCTGCGGAGAAGATCCGGCGGTTCGACGAATGGGTTCAACGGATTGCCGCCGATCCCGGCCTGCTGGGCAGGCTGCGCGGCGTGCAGGAATGGGCCTACGAATCCCGCGCGGACGGATCCGGCCAGCCCTTCAAGATGGCAATCCCGACGGATTACGACCCGGCGCGGCCCGCACCGCTCTCGGTCTACATGCACGGCTATTCCGGCAACCACCTCGAGCACGCGACCGAGATGGCTTCCCACCCGGGTTCGTTTGATCTTTCGGTCCTGGGCCGGGGGCGCGGCGGCGGCTACAGGGCGCTGTCCGAGGCGGACGTTCTGGACGTCATCGATTATATCCAGGCTCATTGGGCCATCGACCCCGACCGCCTCCACCTCAACGGCGGAAGCATGGGCGGCGGCGGCACGTACAGGCTCGGTTCGCGGTACCCGCAACGTTTCGCGTCCGGCCGCCCGACCTGCGGTTTTGCCAGCCATCTGCCCGTGGCGAATCTCATCACCTTGCCGATCTACGCGACCCATAGCGCCGATGACTGGGTCGTGTCCGTCCTCCATGACCGCGGTCCGCTCGCCCGCCTTCGCGAACTTGGCGGCCAGGTGATTTTCGACGAGACGAACGGCTACGGCCATCCCGTATGGGACTATAAGGAAGGCAATGAGCGTGGCGCCGCCTGGGAACTGCTCCAGGTGCGGCCCGCCTCGCGCACGGTGCGCCGGATTGACTACACAGCCGTCGACGGCGGAGCCGCCCGCGGTTGGTGGGGGGAGATCGCCGAATGGGGCGCCGCGCCGAAACCTGCGCGCTTCGTCCTCACAGCGGGCAACCACAACACCTTGTTTGCCGGGCTGACCAACATCACCCGCCTGCGCCTGCTCCTGGATGAATCGCCCTTCGATCCTGCGCAGCCGCTGCAGGTGTCCGTGAATGGCGCGGTGCCGATCACGCTGCCCGCCCCGCTGCCCCGGACCGTCGTCCTTGCCGGCGCCGAAAATGGATGGGGCTTCGACCTGAAATCCGACCGGTCGCCGTTCCGCCTGCACACGCCCGGCAGCGCCCTGCTTCTCTACGAGGGAGACCCTCTGCTCATCGTTTACGGAACGAAGGGCAGTGCCGCCGAATGCGAGGCGATGCACGCCGCAGCCGGGGCCGCGGGCAAGAGCGCAAATCCCGCCTGGCTGGACGACACGGGGGATCGGGGAGCCGACGGCGTTCCGCATAGCCAGAATCTTTACGGCCGGCTTAACACAAAGGCCGACGCCGACGTCACCGACGCTGATATCGCGCGCTGCCACCTCGTGCTCATAGGAAGCGCGGCACAGAACTCCGTCGTCGCCCGCATGGCGGACCTCCTTCCCGTGCGTATCGACGCCAAATCGGTGACCTGCAGCGACGGCGTGAAGTTTGCCGGAACCCACCTCGCACTTGGCCTCACGCACTTCAATCCGCTCGCCCCGGAGCGGCTGGTGTTCTGGGTGGCGTCGGACGATCCCCGCACCTACGCGGCGAATTCTGCGATCCCCGCCCTGATGGGTGGAAGTGACGCCACCATTGGCGGCTGCGTTTGCGGCGCAGATCTCCTCGTCATGGACGCAACTGCCACCACCGTCGTCGCCACACGCAGTTTTGACAGCCGCTGGCGCTGGTCGCCGGGCCGCCTGGATTCGCCGCTCGTTCCGGCTTCGCTAAAAACACATCTGGACTTCTCCCTGGCCGTGGGGAGGGCGGTCCGCAAGGCGGCGGGCGCCGACTTCGCGATGATAGGTCTTTATGGCGCCCCGGGCGACGCCCCCATCGTGCCCGGCGTGACCCGCGTCGCCGACATGACCCCGCTGTTCTACTTCAATTCGGTCGGCGTCGCCGAAATGTCGGGTTCCGAACTGAAAGACGTGGCCCGTTGCTTCGCCTCCGCCGGGGACTCCCCGCTGCATCTGTGTGCGGCGCAGTGTGTCGACGTCGCCGGACTGGAGCCCGGTCGGAGTTACCGCGTCGCCTTCCCCACCTCCCTGCTCTGGCGTTTTAGCTCGTTGGTCAAGATGGCGCCGCGCAATTACCGCTGCACGGACCTCAGCGTCGACGAGGCGCTGGAGCGCTTCCTCGCGGAGGATTGAATCTGGGGGGGTGCTCTGGGGAATCCGGGGGCGCCGGCGCGACGGCGGATTCTATTATCATAATGAGAGGGGCTCCCCGGTGAACTCCTACCACCGGCCGGGCTTCGCCACAGACAGCGGCTACGACGAGCGGCAGATCCTCGGCATTCTTCGCAACGAAGCGTTTGCCCTCCGCGGCGAAACGCCGCCCCTGCTGCCAAGGCTGTCGCCCGCGCCGGTCTCTCGGCGCGGATCGACCGGCGCCAGTGCGTACGTGCTCGAGCGCGTAAGCCGGGCCGAAGGTCCCTGGCAGTGTATTGCGGCGGACCTGGAGGATTCCGTGGTCGCAGACGTCGCGGCCTATGAGGGTGGAAGGGACCCGGCTCCCGTGGTGCTCTTCATCGACAAGACCGCTCCCGCGGAGACGCTCCTGTTCTACCGCATTAATGCGGTCAACGCCACCGGCGAAACCGTTTCTTCGAACGTCGTGGAGTTTATGCGACATTGGGTCCGACGCCATCTGTTCGTCCTCCACGTGACACTCGCTCAAGCTGATGGAACGGTCAGTATCGATTGAGTAGCTGGCGTTTATATTCCAATGGACCAATGGTTTGGTTCACCAACTATCCATGAAGCGAACCGACTCAAACTTCTCTCAGTTCGGTTTCAGCAACTAAATAGTTGCGAAACAAAACTGTTATTTAATCAAAGATTTCGTTTGCAAAACTATTCTGTTGCGAAACCGTATAGCTATGAAACAACGATCTCCCATGGCTTGCGGGGAACCTAACTCACTGGATTTCTATACCGGTTCGGTGGTTGAGGCGGAAGACCTCCTGTTCCGAGACGCTTTCATCGATCATTTATGGGAGACATTGGAGTCGATGCATGTGCTGCTCAAGGCGCCGCGGCGCTGCGGCAAGACAAGCGTGATGGAACACTTGCGCCGATTTCCGCGCAACAACTTCGCGGTGATCTACGAAAACGTCCAGGACTTGAGCCACCCGGCTGATCTTTTCCTGGCGATCCTCGACAAATTTCGTGACGCCCACCCCAAGGTGTTTGACTATCTTGTCGACGGTTGGAAGTCGGTCAGATCCTGGCTGCCCAAAGCGGAGGGTCTCGAGGTTGGTGAGTTCAAATTGAAGTTCCGCGAGCACGAGGCGGACTATCGCGAACAATGGCGTCAGCACGGCGACATGCTCTTCGCCCGGCTTCGCACGCTTGACCGGCCGGTGCTCATCATCGTCGACGAGTTTCCTGACATGTTGCTCAACCTGAGGAAGGACGACCCGAAACTGCTCCGCGATTTTCTTTCGTGGTTTCGCACTCAAAGGAGCAATCCGGCTCCGAAACACGATAACGTCCGCTGGTTGCTCGGCGGCTCCATCAACCTTTCCACGACGCTTGATGGCCTAGGGCTGTTGGACCGCATCAACGACCTCGACGATGAGCCGCTCCCCGATCTGACAACAGGACAGGTCGAAGAGTTTGTCGCACTCATGCTTGCCAGCCGCGGCGTGACCTTCGAACGAAAACTCCCCGCCCGGCTGCGTGAGCTGCTGGGCCGGCCGATCCCGCTCTTCCTTCAAATGCTCACGCTGGATCTTTTCCGGTCGTGGCGCTCGAAACCGCGCAAACTCAAGCCCGCCGATGTCGACGCGGAATTCGCCCGGTTCATCACCAGCACTGCTGCGCAGGACAAGCTCCAGCATTTCTACACCCGGCTCGCGAAATATTACTCGGAGCCGGCGCTTGGCCAGGCCCACGCCCTCCTGAACCACCTCTGCACGACCGGGCCGGATGGCTCCTCGCGGTCCGTCCTGAACCAGATTTTCGATTCGACCTGGCCCCCGGACAAGCAGCCCGTCGTGCACGAACGCAAACGCCTCTTTCAACAACTGCTCCGCGATCTCGAGAACGACTTTTATGTCCTGGAGACCAGCGAGGGTCGCTATGATTTCGCCAGCGGCATCATCAAAGCCTGGTGGAGGAAATATTATGCCTGAGGAACCCACTTCATACCTGGGCTTTTATCGCCAGGGCCTCACCTCCGCAGCCCATCGCCGCCATATCACCGTGGGGCGGGCAGCCATGCTCCAGGAAACGATAGACACCCTTCGCGCCAACGCGGGGCGCGCCACCAAACACCACCTGCTCTTCATCGGCCTGCGCGGCATGGGCAAGACCCATCTCCTGTCGCTCATCGAAGACGAGATCGCCGCCGACCCGTCTCTGACGTCGAAATACCTCGTTGCCCGCTTCCCCGAAGAGAGCAACCGCACGCTCTCGTTTGCCGATTTCCTGTTGGGCCTTTGTGAGATCCTCGCAGCAACCGCTCCCTCGGAACCGCTCTGGGCGAAATTGCACTCAAAACTCCTGACCGAGGAGGACGACCTCGCCATCGTTGACACACTCGTTCCCGCCATCCGCAAGGAGAATCAGGCTCGCGGTCGCACGATCGTGATCATGCTCGAAAACCTCGGCGAAGTCTTCTCCCGTCAGATGAAGGACCGGCGTGAGGTCGCCGCACTTCGCAAATTCCTCATGGATTCAAAGAATGGCTGCCTGCTCATCGCCACCGCCGCGATGCAGTTCGACGGCATCACCAGCGTGGACGAGCCGTTCTACGATTTCTTCGATGTGCAGCATCTCGATCACCTTAGCGAAGACGAGAGCATTGACCTTGTCCGCAAGCATCTCGAATGGGAGAAGCGGGAGGATCTTCTGGCCGGCTTCGACGGAATGCGGCCAAGGTTGCTTGCGCTCTACCGCATGACGGGCGGCAACCCGCGCCTCACCGTCATGCTCTCCGAGCTGATTTCCGGCGACTCGGTCACCCGGGTGCGCGACCAACTGCACATCCTCCTCGACCGGATCACACCGTTTTATCAGGACCGACTGGGCGGTCTCCCGCCCCAGGAGCGCGCCTTGCTGGAGACCATGGCGGTGATGCGCGATCAGGAGAAAACTCCGGCCACGATCGCCGCCCGCATGCGGATGAAGACGACCCACGTCTCGTCGCTCCTGAAGCGCCTGTCCGAGGCCCGCCTGCTGCGCTCCTCGCCACACCCGGACGACAAACGCACCAGTCGCTACACGATCAGCGAAGGTTTTTTCGACATCTGGCTCGCGATGAATCTCTCGCGCGGCGCCCGCGAGCGCCTGCCGTTTCTGCTCGATTTCTTTGCCACCTTCTACCCGACAATTCTGGAGCGGGACAAGAAACGTCGTGAATTACTGGCACAGATTGCCGCGGCCAAGCAACAACCCGACGCCCTCGCCGCTCTCGACACGCTCTCGGAGGTCGGCACCCGCGAAGAAAGAGCCCGGGCCAAGCTCCAGCTCGCCTCCGTT
>PMKA01000396.1 GCA_003157575.1 Opitutia bacterium | reverse complement strand
ACCGGCGAGGCGTCGGGCTCCACCGCCACAATCTTCACCGACGGCTTGCGGGATTTGAGCACCTCGCCAATGCCGGTGATTGTGCCGCCCGTGCCGGTGCCGGAGACGACGATGTCAACCTTCCCGTCGGTGTCGCGCCAGATCTCCTCGGCCGTGGTCCGGCGGTGGATCTCCGGATTGGACGGGTTTGAGAATTGCTGGAGGATGACGCTGTTGGGAATCTGCTTGTTGAGCTCCTCGGCCCTGGCGATTGCGCCCTTCATGCCCTTGGCGCCTTCGGTAAGGACAAGCCTGGCCCCGAGGACCTTGAGCAGTTTGCGGCGCTCAAGACTGAAGGTCTCGGGCATGGTGAGCACGAGCTTCAGGCCCTTGGCGGCGGCGACGAACGCCAGCGCGATGCCNNTTGCCGCTGGTGGGCTCGATCAGGACCGTGTCCTTGTTGATGCGGCCCGATTTGAGCGCGTCCTCGATCATCGCCTTGCCGATGCGATCCTTGACGCTGGAGAGCGGATTGAAGAACTCCAGCTTGAGGAGGATCTCCGCGTGCGCGCCGTGCGCGGCCGCAGTGCGATTGAGACGCACGAGCGGCGTGTTGCCTATCGTTTCCGTGATGTCGTTGTATATTTTGGCCATGGTAGTATACCTTGGTTGGTGGAAGAGGGTTAGTGTGTTTCCCGTCGGGCCGATGCCTCGGCCGAAGCCGGATCGAGACGGGTTTTTTCGGTGCGCTCGATCTGGGTCACCTTTCGGTCGTGCACGACGATCTGCACCACGCCAAAGCGCAGGCCGTCGACTTTCTCACGGACCAGGGCAAGCCAATCAGGCTCATCGCCAGAATCGGCGGATCTGTTTGTGCTCATATTGGAAAACCTCCGATGTAGTCTATCGATCAAATCTGTATTAAAACGATATGGTTGAACGCAAGCTTTTTCTTACCTTAGTTGACCCATTTACTCATGATTGAACTCGGAATCGCAGTTATCTGCCTGCGAAAATCATCCGGAATATCCCCAACTAAATCCGATTGTATTCCCTTATCATCAATATTTTGCCAGACAATGTCTGCTTGATGAAAGCCCTCTTGGAGAGAGCCTGCCGAACCCGTCAAATCGCCGGGTGTATTCCGCCTCAATAACGGGGTCCGGACATCTGAGGTCTGCCCAGGCGTCAACCCGGGCGCTCGGGAATTAAAGTGAAAGGCCGGCCGATGAAAAGTGCCCTTCCTCCACCGGCCGGTTGATTGAACAAGCATCGCCCGGGCTCTCACGCACCATCCTCGGCATCGGTTGGGTAACGACGGGAGGACGGTCCGCAAGATCGCCCCGACACTCAGCCGGCTGCCTGGCGGAGCGCCTGGTCGATGTCGGCCTTGATGTCGCGGACATCCTCGAGGCCGACGGACAGGCGGATATAGTCCTGCGTGACGCCGGTCGCCTCCTGCTCCTCGCGGGTGAGCTGCTGGTGCGTCGTGCTCGCCGGATGGATGACGAGCGTCTTGGCGTCGCCGATGTTGGCCAGGTGCGAGAGCAGTTTCACCGAGTTGATGAACTTCTTGCCCGACTCCAGGCCTCCCTTGATGCCGAACCCGACAAGGCCGCCGAATCCGCGGCTGAGATACTTGGCCGCGACCGGGTAGTTCGGATCTTCGCGCAGGCCCGGATACGTGACCCAGCTCACCAGCGGGTGGGCCTTGAGGAAACGCGCCACCTCGAGCGCATTCTCCGAGTGCTGGCGCTGGCGCAGCGGAAGCGTCTCAAGCCCCTGCAGGAAGAGGAACGAGTTGAACGGGCTGAGGGCCGGGCCGAGGTCGCGCAGGAGCTCCACGCGCACCTTGATGATGAACGCCACGTTGCCAAGCCCCGGGAAGTTGCCGAACACGTCCCAGAACTTGAGGCCGTGGTAGCTCGGGTCCGGNNTCGGGGAATTTGCCGTTGTTCCAGGCGAACTTGCCCGAGTCGACGATGACGCCGCCGATGCTCGTGCCATGGCCGCCGATGTATTTTGTGGCGGAGGCCACGACGATGTCCGCACCGTGCTCAATCGGGGCGACGAGGCCGACCCCGACCGTGTTGTCGACGACGAACGGAATGCCGGCCTCGTGGGCGATCTTCGCGATCGCCTCGAAGTCGGGCACGTCGAGCTTCGGGTTGCCGATGGTCTCGGCGTAGATCGCGCGCGTCCCTGGCGTGATCGCCCTGCGGAAGGCCTCGGGGTCGCCCGATTTGACGAACTTCACGGTCCGGCCCAGTTTCGGGAAGGTGTAGTGGAACAGCTGATACGTACCGCCGTAGAGATTGTCGGCCGAGACAATCTCGTCGCCCACCCGGGTGACGGCGATCAGCGCGAGCGAGGTCGCGGCCTGTCCCGAGGCCACGGCGAGCGCGCCGGTGCCGCCTTCGATCGCGGCAATCCGCTGCTCGAAAACATCCGTCGTCGGGTTGTTCAGACGGGTGTAGATGTAGCCGAATTCCTTCAGGGCGAACCGGCCGGCGGCCTGCTCGGCGTCCTTGAAGACGTAGGAGGCGGTCTGGTAGAGCGGCACGGCGCGCGCTCCAGTGGTCGGATCGGGCACCTGGCCCGCATGCAGGGCCAGGGTGCTAAGGTAGGGTTTGGGTGTGCTCATGGGTATGGTTTGTCAGACAGTTGGGATTAAAATTCAAATTTGTTTGTGATGTCCCACACGCCTTGCGCAGTGCGGAGATCAAAGATCGGCCGCATAGGCGATGAAGCCGCGGTAGACCTCGAGAATGGTCTCAAGCGCCACAGCCGCGGCGGCAGCCTGCTGCTCCAGAAGGGCGCTCGCGGGAGTTTCGAAGATGATCTCGAACGGCCGGGGTTTCTGCTCCGGCGGCGGGGCCAGCACGCCATGGAAGCAATCGCAGATGATTCCGTCGGTGGCGCGGAATCCGTCGATCACGCCGCGATTGTTGCGCGGCAGCACGCGCTCGGAGGCTCGCAGCGCCGGCACCAGCAGATTCTCGTTCAACACCCGTCCGTGGGCATAGCCGTAGAGACCGTCGCTGGAATCGTCGGCATGGAGCGCGATGATTCCGTCGAAATCCCGGGTGGCGAGTTCCTCTTCGAAAATGCGCACCTCGGGCTGGTCCGAGCCCCTCCAGAATTCGCGGTTGAGATCGAAGCCCGCCCGGTTGAACCGCGTGCCGTCCTCATACCCGGTGGGATTGCAGACCGGATAACAGACAACATCGTAGCCGGACGCGAGGCCGGGCCGGTCAACCAGCGTCTCCAGCAGTCGCTGCAACGCGAAAGCCCCGGAGGGTTCATCGCCATGAACGAGGGCAAACAGGCCGATCCGCCGTTGCGGGCCGTTGCCTCGGGGTCCGAGAAAAGTGAACCGTGGCACAGTGTAGCGGCGACCCGCCGCAACGAACGATCCGGCCACGGCGTCGATCACATTGTCGCAGTGCTCCGCCAGCCCGAGGAACGGAGCGTACATCCGCTGCAGCTTGTACGGATGATCCTCGTTGTGATCCGTGAGCATCACCATGACCGTCAAAGGTGGATGCCGTAGGCAATCGCCGCACGGTAACGGTCGAGGAACGCGGCCACGGTCTGGGCGACCGCCTCGGTGTGCAACCCGTCGGGCCAGGCCGAAGGCACGTCCAGCCGGAGCTGGAAGGAGCCGAAGGGAAGGTCGCCGTTCAGGGAAAATGGACCCTCCGTGCCCGGGGCGGTGTCGGTCCGCCAGTCGATGTGAAAGCGTCCCCGCTCGACCGGGAAAAAATCGGCGTTGACCGGAAGGCCGCGCACCCGCGCCTGGATGCGATCGTGCGCGGGCGTGGAGTGCAGGCTGACCCAGCCGTGGTAGTTGTGCAGCCGGAACTCCTTCGCCAGGATTCCTATCTCCGGCGCCTCCGAGACGGCCCAATTCTCGTCTTCCAGGCGCACGCCGCCGCGTGTGAGCGCCGTGTGATCCTGAAATCCGGTCGGATTGACCAGCGGGTAGACGACAAGCTGGTAGCCGGCGGCGATCTCCGGATGGAGCACGACCCGCTCAATCAGACTGAGGAGCGCCAGCGTGCCCCGGGCGTCGTCGCCGTTCCAACCCGCATAGAGCGCCAGGCGGATCGGGCCGCTGCTCTGATTGGGACCGAAGAAAACAAAACGCGGCAGATGATAAACGCGATCCTTGACGTTGAACGCGTCCGTGGGCGATGCGAAAAGGCTGTCGGAATGTTCCGCCAGGTCGTGAAACGAATGGAGGAGCCGCTGGAGCTCCTTCTCCGCCTCGCGGGGACCGAAGATAATTGGCGGCGGGACGGCGCGGATCGCCGGCTCGCGTTTTGATGATGTGGCCATGGATGGAATCGGTTTGGGATCGCCAGCAGGACGTGAACAGGACGACGCATGCCCGGATGCTCTTCTGACGCTTTGGTGTCTGCGCTGGGTCTGGTCTCGATGTCGGCGAAATGCGGCGAAAGGACAGAATGCGGTCAACGCGTCTCCCGCCGGGAGGCCGTCTCGGCCGAAGCACCGTCGAGACGGGTCTTCTCCGTTCGCTCGATCTGCGTGACCTTCCGGTCGTGTACTACGATCTGCACGACCCCGAAACGGAGGCCCTCAACCTTTTCGCGGACCAAGCTGAACCACTCGGGCTCGCCGTTGAAATTTGGAGACTGGATCGCACTCATATCGGAAGCTTTCTCGTTAAGACTGTTCCAATGTGTATTGATTCGATATGGTTTGGCAACACTTTTCTTCAGTATTTTGATGTACTTCTATCTGTTTGCTCCTAAGTAACTAATAACTTGTTAGTTCCATCGAACCATTGGTGCGATCGATCCACAGGATCTCTCACGGAATGACACAAACTCCCGAGGAACCTGTCGCGCTTCGCCCTCCATGTTCCTAGCAGCCCGTCGGACTTCGTCCTCCTGGCTGCTCGTCAAATGGCTGGCGCCATTTGGGCCAGACTTACGCGTAGCAGTGTGTGAGACCTGAAAAGCTGATTTTCCCCGCATGAAGTCGGGCGCAAATCCGGAGAATGACATCTTTCGGCCGGCACCAGCCCGGTTTTTCGACCGGGCAGGCATGCTGCTGCGACGCTTTCCTGCGAAAAAGTTTCGCCAGATAAAGAACTTTCTTGGGATGCTTCTGTTTTCAGGACCAAACGGCGTCCGCCGTTTGTTTAGCAGCATGGAGGACGAAGCCCGACAGGCTGCTGCTAGGGCTCCGCTGCCGCCCAGCCGTGGAGCCTCAGCCATTGCCGGCACAGCAAGGGCCAGCCGTCAACAGGGCCAAAACCGGGACGGAGGCCAAAGCCGTGGGGCCCTTTTTCGAACACGTGCATCTCCGCAGGCACTCCGGCGCGGTGCAGAGCCTCGAAAAATCCGATGCTGTTCTCCGCCGGCACCAAGCCGTCTTCGAATGTCGTCAACAGGAACGCGGGCGGCGTATTCTTCGTCACCTGGAGCTCGCTCGAATAGCGTTCAACCAGCTCCGGAGCAGGGGTGGGGCCGAGAAGGTTGCGCCGCGACCCGGCATGGGTGTACGGATCCTTCATCGTGATGACCGGATAGATCAGCAGGAGGAAATCGGGGCGCGCGCTGACGGCATCGAGCGCCGCTCCGGTGCGGCCGTCGGGCAGGTCGTAAAGCGTGCCCGCGCAGGCGGCAAGATGCCCGCCCGCCGAAAAGCCCATCACGCCAAGCCGGTCGGGATTGATTCCGAATTCCGCGGCGCGCGACCTGACCAGCCGCACCGCCCTCAGAACGTCCCTCAACGGCGCCGGCTGCCCGTATTCGGCAAGCCGGTACTTGAGCACGAAAACCGAGATCCCGATCGAATTGAACCACCGCGCCGGCTCGACGCCCTCTTTCTCCCATGCCAGGAGCCAATAGCCGCCGCCGGGGCAGATGATCACTGCTGCGCCGGTGGCTCGCGCGGCCGGCGCGGCATAGCAGGTGAGCGTGGGCCGGTGGATGTTGCTGAGAAGCTCGTTGTCGCCCTTCTCGGCCGAGGCATCGGCCCGCAGGCCGGGCACGCCTTCGGGCCAGATGTCGATCACCGGTTCGGCGGCCGCCAGCCCCCGTCCGAGCAATCCCAAGGGCAAAACCCACGTCAATAGTCTCTGGAGAATATTCGCTTTCATCAGTAGTGGGAAAGCATTTGATATTTTGTGGCAAGCACCAACAGGTGGATCCGGGACCGGGCGTCGGCTCAGCCGCGATTTCCACCACGCAAAACGATGACGTTGGCCAGGTCGTTCTTCTCAAACTCGGCCCAATAAATATCCTCCAACTGTTTGATCCGTTCCTCCGGCGAGGGCGGAGGCTCCACCCCCGGCGTTTCCGTCAGCGCACGTTTGGCCTGTTCCGTCGAGTAGTCGCGGTCCGAGAGCCGCGCCACCATCTCGTGCCAGAATGCATCGTTCGTAAAGTCCCCCTGGATTTCCCGCACCCGCTCGTCTTCGGCCAGCTTGGGCGAGGGCTGCAGCGTCCCGTCGGGCCGCAGCTCGACCAGATCGGCGCAACCCATCGGCTCGGCCAGCTCGAGCAGCTTCTGATCGAGATCGAAATACCGCTTGGCCGCGGCGGTGTCATCCCCCTGATAGCCGGTGACGACCCACATTCCAAGATGGGTGAGCTCGAGGAGCCGCTGGAATTCTTTCTGGGAAAAGGTTGGCTTCATGGAAATGATGGGAGTGTTACCTTGCCCGTCCTCCGGACAGCCGTCAATCCGCCGCCATGCCGCTTTTCTTCGCTCCTGCTGGCAGTTGGGCGCGGATACGCCGCTCGCCAATGCGGTGAAGCTTGCGCTTGAACCCGAATTGACGGTTTGGCCAGGACTTAAGCCGTTTGATGAATTGCGCCTCGAAGATTTCGTAGATGAGTTGGCGCTCCTCCAGAAAGATGGCGTCAATCGCTCCGTCGGCCGCGTAGGCAAGAATGATACGACGGCGTCCGACCCGGAGGCGGTAATATCCCGATAGATTGCCTTCGAGTGCGCGGATGTCTCCTCGTTCTTGGCGTAGTTCCGTGAGTGCGTGTTTGATGGCCCGCCGCGGTTCTGGCGCCAGTCGCTTGGCGTATTCGATAACTTGTGCGGAGGGGCGAACGGATCGGGGCATTCAGGAATATCGTTGAGGGTTCCGAATTGGGTGCGTCCGGCCTTGTGCTCGGCAATTGCGTTCATTGCGGCCGCATTGCCCATGATTTCGAGTGTTTCCGCGATCGCACTCATGCGCTCATGGCCGATAACGCAGGCAACGGGCTCGTCATGGCGGGTGACCGTGACGACGTTGCCCTTTTCCGCCGCCTTGACAACCGCTGGAAAGGTGTCCTGCCCCTCGCTTATGCTAACTGTAGATTTCATGTAATTACCTGTATAATCAATCGGGGAGAAGTCAACCCGTCTTCTCCCGAAGCAGGGTTCCGCCGCAGCAATTGCGTCCTCCGTCAAAAGAGGAAGTCCCCTTTGCGGCCTGTTTTGGACAACAGTGGTCTTTTGGCGTGCCGATCTTTTTCAACACCCCTTGCTTCCTGGGTTTTCAATCGAGGGCGACGCTCCTGTCGAACCGCCTGCGATCCTCCGATTGCCTGGATCCCGTCACAAGTTGCAGGCCGGAATTGACCGCCGCCCGCCCATCCGGCTAAGTGTCGTCCCCTATGTCCACGCCTCCCGCTTCCGCCACCGTCATGGATGCGCTTGTTTCGCTCTGCAAGCGCCGCGGCTTCATCTACCCGTCGTCCGAGATCTACGGCGGCCTCAACGGCTTTTTCGACTACGGTCCGCTGGGCGCGGAGCTGAAGCGCAACATCCGCAATGCCTGGTGGCAGGACATGGTTCACCGCCGCGACGACATCGTCGGCCTCGAATCGTCGATCATCATGCACCCGAAGGTATGGGAGGCCTCCGGCCACGTCGCCGGCTTCACCGACCCGCTCGTCGACTGCAAGGTCTCGAAGCAACGTTACCGGGCAGACCAGCTGTTTTGGGCTGCGGTCTGCGTCGAGCCCGAGAACAGCTCACCCGGCAGCAGCGAAAAACAGATCATCGGCTACGTGTCCGCGCTCGAAAGCGAGCGCACGACCGAGGAGTTGCAGGAGAAAGCCGAGGCACTGAAACGGAAGAAAGCGGTCAGGGGAAAACTCGAACCGGTCGTTGCCAAGGATTTCACCGAGGCGAAGCCCGAGGAATATGCGCTCATCCCCTCGCCCGCCACCGGCGAGCCGGGCAGCCTCACGCCGCCGCGCGCGTTCAACATGATGTTCGAAACGTACGTCGGCCCCATGCGCGACTCGTCCTCCGTCGCCTACCTGCGGCCCGAGACGGCNNGATGGAGATGGAGTACTTCATCCATCCCGATGCCGACTGGCTGGCCTGCCACGAGTCCTGGCTGAAGTGGTGCCAGGACTGGCTCAAGTCGATCGGCATCCCGGAGTCGTCCCTCTCGCTCTACGAACACCCGAAGGCCAAGCTCGCCTTCTACAGCCGCCGCACGGTGGACATCATGTTCAACTACCCGTTCGGCGTGCAGGAGCTGTGGGGCATCGCCGCCCGCTCCGACTACGACCTCCAGCAGCACCAGAAATTTTCGGGCGTGCCGCAGGTCTTCTTCGACGAGGCCGCCAAGACGCGCATCGTGCCGCACGTCATCGAGCCGGCCGTCGGCGTCGACCGCATCTTGCTGGCCGTGCTCTGCTCCGCCTATGCCGAGGACGAGGCCCCCGACGAGAAGGGCAAGATGGAGAAACGCACGGTGCTGCGCCTGCACCCGCGCCTGGCGCCCTACAAGGTCGCCGTGCTTCCGCTGCTCAAGAACAAGGAGGCGCTGGTCGGCCGCGCCCGCGAGCTCCACGCAAAGCTGAAGCGCCGCTATGCGGTCGCCTACGACGACGGCGGCAACATCGGCAAACGCTACCGTCGGCAGGACGAGGCCGGCACGCCGTGGTGCGTGACCATCGACTTTGACACCATCGAGAAGCCGGGCAGCACATTCACGCTCCGCGAGCGCGACTCGATGAAGCAGGAACGCGTCGACGAGCAGGCTCTCTTCGCAATGTTGGACGAGAAACTGACGTGATGCGGCGGAATTCCAACGGATGAGTTTGCCACGACCACTGCCGGGGAATCCCAATCCTGCATCGGCTCCGGCCCTGGCCACCCTGCTCGGGTATCTACGTACATTTGACGGCCTGGATCAAAGTGGCGGTCGCGCCTACCACCTGGCGGGACGTGTAATCCGTCTCTGGCTGGAATCCACCATAGTCTGGGGAACGGTCCGCGGCTCCCAGCAATATTCAACGTCGCTTCTCTGGACCGGCCTCGATTGGGAAAGCGATTGCTCCTGTGCGGTTGGGGTCGAGTGCAAGCACGCCTATGCCCTCGGCCTGGCCTGGATCGATCATTGTGCGGCCAATCGAAGCCACGCGGTCGCAAAACCCGTGGCGGCCCGGGTCACGTTCCGTGAGAAATGGACTCTCCTGCTTGCCGAGAAACTCGGACGTCCGCTCACCAACGACGAAGGGGCGATGCTGGGCCGGCTATCAAGCCTCTTCGAGAAGACGCGTTATCAGATGTCCGGAGTATCCGGATACCAGATACTAAATGCAGGGTTCAACCTGCCGGAAGCCCAGCTACAGCCCGACGCCATGGTCTTCGACGGCTGGTGGAAACAGCCGCCAAAGGACCCGTGGGAACTCTGGCAATATCTGGCCCTCGCACTCGAACGCGCCGGATTGCCCATTCCCGAGGCGTTTGGCCCGATGACGGATCTCGCCGCGGTTCGCACCCGGGTGGAGTCCATCCTGCATCGCCGCGCGGTCGATCAATGGCTCGAAGCTCTCGAGCCCAACCGCAGTCCTTTCTTCGGAGCCAACCCTTATGCGACCGAACAGAGGTATGAAGGCGAACCGGTCCATGCACTACGAGTCGTCCTCGGCGGCCCGAAAGGTTGGACGCTCCAGCTCCAGCCCGCAAAAGACAAACCATTCAAAAATGCGCCGCAGTCCTGGCTTGGGGTCGCGAACAACCAGTCGCTCGCAAGCTTTGCACATCTGCCCGCCGAGCAGTTTGCGCTGATCGCCCTGGTCCGCGAATCCCTCAGCCGGTTCTCCTACCACACCGTCTCCGGTCATAGCGAGACGCTGGGCCAGATCCTCCGCCATCCCCTGGCACGCCAGGCCGTCGTCGATGCCGGGGGCCAGCCCATAGCGGCATCCGACCGGAAACTCGCCTGGCGTGTGCTGCCCGACCCGGCCCATCCGGACCAGGCCCGGTTCCAACTGGTCTGGCCCGACGGCACGCCGGCAGAAAAGGCACTCCTCATACCCTGCGGCAACACGGCGCTCTACCTCGTCGGCAACACCCTGTATCCTGGGCCGCCGCCCCTGCCGGGTCCCCCGACAATTCCGGTTTCCGTTGTGCGTGAGCCGCGCGTGACGCGCTCGCTGCTCGCACGCGGCGTGCAATTCCCTGATTCGCTCGAAATCCGCGTCCGTCAGGTGATGACTCATGCCCGCATTGAATGCCGCCTGGCAAAGATCCAGCGCTATTTCTCAGGGTTGGAAGAGGGGCTCGAGGTGCGCCTGAGCGTCCGCAGTGACGACCCCCGGTTCGTCGAATTCTGGTCGACCAGCGGCTGGAATCCGGACCGGGGACAGCCTCCCCTCCGAAGCCAGCTGCCAGACGGAACCGTGCTGCAAATCGACCGAACCGCCGGCCAGGCAGCCGCGTCCACCTTCGGCGCCTTCGGTCTGCAATGCTGGCCTGACAGCGATGCGTGGACAAGCGTCGTGCATCGGACGTTTCCCGATGAATTCATCGCCTGGCGCGCCGGGCTTCCGCCGGAAGTCGAGGTTGTTGTCACCGGCGACCTCTCCGGACTGCTCGCTGGTCCGGTGCGCGCAAGTCTGGCATTCGAGATCGAGGAGGACGCTGTTCACCGGGACTGGTTCGACCTGTCGGTATCGCTGCGACCCGAGCAAATCGAATTCTCGGAAGAGGAGCTTGCCCTGCTGCTCAAGGCGCGGGGGAAATTCGTGCGCCTCCCGAGCCGGGGATGGCAGCGGTTGGAGGTGAACGCCTCCGGGCCCGCTGGAGAAGCCCTGGAGCGGCTCGGCCTCACCCCCGAAGCCGTTCTGGCCACGGGCACAACGGACCGCCACCGCATGCACGCGCTACAGCTGGCGAACGAGGCAGACACCCTGCTGTCTGCGGAAACCGCGGCCCGGCTGCGTGCGCAGGCCGCCGCGCTCGAGGCCGATCCGGTGCCCCTGCCTGCAGGGCTCGAAGCGGAATTGCGCCCATACCAACGCGACGGCTTTCAATTCCTCGCATTCCTTTCGCGCCACGGTTTCGGGGGCGTGCTCGCCGACGATATGGGCCTCGGCAAGACCGTCCAGGCTCTCACATGGCTGCTCTGGTTGCGCGCCCGGGCCGGTGCGGAACCGCCCGCAGCGGCGCCCTGGCAGGTGCTGATTGTCTGCCCCAAGAGCGTAATGGACAACTGGCAGCGCGAAACGGCGCGTTTCACGCCTTCGCTCCGCGCCGAGGTGTATGGCGGAGCAAAGGCAGACCTGCCGGCATCTGAGATTGTAATCTGCAATTACGCGCAACTGCGCCTTGCACAGACAAAACTCAACGCGGTGGACTGGGCGGCCGTGGTGCTCGACGAAGGGCAGAACATCAAGAACCCCCGTTCCCAGGCTGCTCATGTGGCCCGCGGGCTGCGCACGGCCCACCGACTCATCCTCACCGGCACGCCCATCGAGAATCGCGCTCTGGACCTTTGGAGCCTGTTCGCATTCGCCCAACCCGGCTGGTTGGGCTCTGAGACGATGTTCAAACGCTCCTATGACGAGAAGGCAGGGCCGGTCGGCCGGTCGCGGCTCGCCCGCAGAGTGCGCCATTTCCTGCTGCGCCGCACCAAGTCCCAGGTCGCGACCGATCTGCCGGAGCGCGTTGAGGAAGACCTTTCTGTCGCCATGGAAGGCGAACAGCGCCGCCTTTACGAGGCCGAGTTGAAACGTGCGCGACAGCTCTTGAAAGGCGTGTCAAACGAAGCCGATTTGCGTCTGCAGCGGTTCAACATCCTGGCTTCACTTCTCCGGCTGCGGCAGATTTGCTGCCATCCCGTGCTCCTCGACCCGGCCTACGGCGGCCTCGCCAGCGCCAAGCTGGAAGCGCTCATGGAAACGCTGGAGCCGTTGATCGCAGAGGGGCACAAAGTGCTCGTTTTCTCACAGTTCGTTCAGATGCTGGAGGTGATTGCCGAGCGCTGCGTCGAAGCAAAGATCGGGCACCAGATGCTGACCGGCCGAACGGAAGATCGCGGCGCGCTTGTGGACCGGTTCCAGTCCGCGGACGGGCCCCCCGTATTCCTTCTGTCGCTACGGGCAGCCGGCACCGGCCTCAATCTCACCGCGGCAAGCTATGTTGTGCTGTTCGATCCATGGTGGAATCCGGCGGTCGAGGCGCAGGCTATCGACAGGACCCATCGCATCGGCCAGATGAGCCGTGTCGTGGCGTACCGGCTGCTCGCAAAGGACACGATCGAGGAGAAAATCCGGCGGATGCAGCGGGAGAAGGCTGCGCTCGCCCGCGAGATCGTCGAGGAGGACAATGTCACCCAGGTCATGGACCTCGCCAGCCTGCGACACGTGCTCGGCGAAGACACCGCGGATGCCTGAATCAGACTGATGCGATTGAACGTGGGGTCGCCGCTTGTCGGCGGACCATTTCTCTTCGCCCGCGAGCGGGCTTCCTACCCCGGCCCTTTGCGCGATACAAACCGTAGGAAGCGCGCTTGCGCGCGATCCAGAGGTGCAATCGTTTGCGAACCCTTCGACTCCGCTCAGGGCCTTCGGCCTGTCGAAACGGCGGGTTTTCACCATTGTAGCCGCGAGCGTGAGCGAGTGGTCTTCTTACGTTGTGGCCGATAGCGTCAGTGAGTGGAACGGGGATCACTCCTTCCATTCTCCCGAGAGTCGACAAGCCTTCATCCGTTCGCAATAACGCCATCATGCCTCCGCACAAGCGCGCCGACTCAACTCTCCAGATTCCTCCCGCCCAAGACTGGCGTACGACTGACGAGCATGAACGTCTGCGTCGCAAGCAACGGGCGGTCGACGAGCAGCCGCGCGTGCGTTTCCTGGATGACACGCCGGGCGTTTTCGGCCGTTACGAAGTCGTTTCACGCAGCGGGCGCGCATACACGGTGGAACTGCGAACCCTCGACAAACCGCCTGTCTGCGCCTGTACATGCGTGGATTTTCGCATCAACGGACTCGGCACCTGCAAACACGTCGAAGCCGTGCTCGCCTACGCGCAACGCGCGCGTCGGACCGCTTGGCTGCGCAGCGCGCGCGAGGGTTCCCCCTGGGTGGACATCACGCCCGCACCCGACGGCGGCACACTCGTCGTCGAACGCAGTCGCGACCGTCTGCCTCTCGGCCTTCAGCCGTTGTTCAACGGCGCCGGCCGCCTGATCGGCGCCACGCCGGAAGAACTCGTGGAACGTCTCCAGCGGCAGCCTTTGGGCCGGGTCCGTCTTGCCCTCGAGGTCGCACCCTGGCTGGAGTCCCGTCGCCAGGCAGGAGAGCGGCGCGTGTTGCGCCGTGAATACGAGACGAAAGTTCAGTCCGGTGAATGGCCCGCGCATGAAACGCTCGTCCCCCTCTTTCCTTATCAACGCGAGGGCATGCTCCATCTGGCCTTCACCGAACGCGCCTTGCTCGCCGACGAAATGGGCCTCGGCAAGACAATCCAGGCCATCGCCGCGTGTTCGCTGTTGCACCGGCTCGGTTGCGCGCGCCGCGTGCTCGTCGTGACTCCGGCCTCGCTTAAGACCGAGTGGGAGGAACAAATCCGGCGGTTCACCGCGCTCTCCCTGCAGATCGTGTACGGCGGGCGCATCCCGCGGCTCGCGTGTTACGCCGCCGCCAAGGCTCCGTTCTTCACGCTCTGCAATTATGAACAGATCGTTGCCGACACACTCGACATCAACGCGCGCCTCAAGCCCGACATCGTTGTCCTCGACGAGGCCCAGAGGATCAAGAATTGGACGACCAAGACCGCCCAGGCAGTGAAACGCCTCAGCAGTCGATACGCGTTCGTGCTCACAGGCACACCCATCGAGAACCGCATCGATGAGTTGTATTCGATCGTCGATTTCCTTGACCCGACCGTCTTCGGCCCGCTTTTCCGATTCAATCGCGAGTTCTACACGTTTGATGAGAAGGGCCGCCCGGACGGCTACCGCAACCTCGAGCTCCTGCACGAACACCTCGCGCCTATCATGCTCCGCCGGCGCAAGCTAGAGGTAGAAACTGAGCTCCCGGCCCGTACCGATCACGTGCGCCTCGTAGCGCTCTCGGATGCCCAGCGGCAGAGCTACGCAAGTCACGAGCAGATTGTATCGCAACTCGCGGCCCGCGCACAACGCCGCCCGCTTTTGCCGGTCGAGCAGGACAAGCTCATGCGCGAACTCGCGATGCTGCGCATGGTCTGCGACACCAATTACATTCTCGACGATGCGGACAAGGCCTGCCCGAAGCTGCGCGAGTTGGAGCCGATCCTCGCCGAGTGCCGCGACAATCCCGATGTCAAGGTCATCGTTTTCTCCGAGTGGGAACGGATGCTGGAGCTTGTACGCGAACTCTGCCGCCGCCTGGGTCTCGATTGCGCCTGGCACACCGGGTCTGTGCCGCAGCAGCGGCGCCGCGTCGAAATAAACCGTTTCAAAAGCGATCCCGCGTGCCGCGTTTTTCTCAGCACCGATTCCGGCGGC
>PMKA01000523.1 GCA_003157575.1 Opitutia bacterium | reverse complement strand
GCGCTCATCATCATCGCGCTGATCCCCCTTGCCCTACGCGGCGTCGCCTACCGGCCGATCGGCGCAGCCTCCATGCTCCGCCGCAACCTCTTCATCTACGGCCTGGGTGGCATAATCATCCCCTTCATCGGCATCAAGGCCATCGATGTCCTCATCAATGCCGTACACCTCGTATAGGACCCCGTCGGACTTCGTCGACGCGCTCCTTGCAAACGGCGGACGCCGTTTGGCAATCCTTCAAGAGAGAATGATCTCGTAGCGTCATAAGCCACGAGCAAATCGGCCGAAAACATGAAAACCCTCATCTCCGAACTCAAAACCTCCCTGGTGCTCACCTTTGCCTTTGTCGTTTTGCTGTGCGGCGCCTATCCGCTGGCTGTCTGGGCGGGCGCGCAGATACTGTTTCCGGCCAAAGCCAACGGCAGCCTGCTGGTCGGGCCGGACGGCGCCGTGCGCGGCTCCGCGCTGCTCGCGCAAAACTTTAGCAGCGACAGATATTTCCAGCCCCGCCCGTCTGCGGCGGGAACCGGCTTCGACGCCACGAGTTCCGGCGGCACCAATCTCGGTCCGACCAGCCAGAAGCTCGCTGACAACATCAAGGCCGCCGTCGCCGCCTACCGCGCCACAAACGGCCTTAAGGAGACCGCCCCGGTCCCCGCCGATGCCGTCACCTCCTCCGGCAGCGGCCTCGATCCCCACATCAGCCTTGCCAACGCCGGGCTGCAGGCGCCCCGCGTGGCGCGGGCCCGCGGCCTGCCGCTCGCGCGGGTCCAGGAGTCGATTGACGAGAACACCGCCGGCCGGGATCTCGGGGCTCTGGGCGAACCGGGCGTAAACGTGCTGCTCCTCAACGCAGCCCTGGATCGGATCTCTCGCGGCAAGTAGGTTCAACCGCCACGAAAAGGGGCTTTTCATGAACGCGTCAAACTCACCTCGCGACGACGACCGCGCGCGTTGTTCGGTCTATGTGGTTGTGGCGCTGGTCGCATTGTTCACCGGCTACCTCCTCGGGCTTCTCGGCGATCATCCCCCGGGAGGATCCCGCGTCGGCTGGCCGCCGCCACCGTCCAATCCACGCTCGTTGAATCCATGAAAGCGCGCGCCTCCCGTTCCCGGACCTACGAATTCTGCTTTCCGGCGCTTCATGGTCCGCCTGGTGACGGGGGCGCTGGCGTTCTGGCTGCTCCTGATGGGTTGGCTGCTGCTCCGCCCGGCCGGCTAGCCCGGCTTGCTTCCCGCGCTCACCCCAACATTATCGTCACGGCATGACCGATCCCACGCGCCCCGATCCCGACGCCCTCCTCGCATCCATCCGCCGGTCCGAGGCCAGGGACGTCCGCGGCCGCTTGAAGGTGTTTTTCGGGATGGCGCCCGGCGTGGGAAAAACCTACGCGATGCTGGAGGCTGCGCGGAAGGCCCATGCCGAGGGGATGGACGTCGTGGTGGCCCTCGTCGAAACCCACGGGCGCGAGGAGACGCAGCGGCTGCTCGAAGGGCTGCCGGTCGTTCCCCGCAAGGTGATCGCCTACCACGGAACGCAGCTGGGGGAGCTTGATCTGGAGGCTGTGCTGGCGCGCCGTCCCCGGCTGGTGGTCGTGGACGAGCTCGCGCACACCAACGCCGCCGGCTCGCGCCATGTGAAGCGCTGGCAGGACGTCGAGGAGCTGCTGGCCGCCGGGATCGATGTCTTCACGACGCTCAACGTCCAGCATCTCGAAAGCCGGGCGGACACCGTGCGCCAGATCACCGGCGTGGCGGTGCGCGAGACGATCCCGGACTCGATGATCGAGGCCGCCGACGAGATCCAGCTGGTGGACCTGACGCCGGCGCAGCTCCGGGAGCGCCTCAACGAGGGCAAGGTTTACATGGGCGACCGCGCGGCGGCCGCCGCCGACAACTTTTTCAAGGCAAGCAATCTCACGGCGCTCCGCGAACTCGCCCTGCGTCTTACCGCCGAGCGGGTGGACAAGCAGCTCCGCGAGCTTCGCGAGGACCGGCAGGTCAGCGCGATCTGGCGCAGCGGCGAGCGGCTGCTCGTGGCGGTCGGCTCGAGCCCGTTTTCCACCCGGCTCATACGCTGGACGCGCCGCATGGCCTACGCCCTCGACGCGCCGTGGATCGCCGTCAACGTCGAGACGACGACGGCTCTTGCGCCGGAGGAGCGGAAGATCCTCGAGGAGAACCTGGCCCTGGCCCGGGAGTTGAACGCCGAGATCATCGTGGTGCCCGACCGCGATGTTGCGGGCACCCTTGTGCGCATCGCCCAGCAGCACAACGTCAGCCAGATCGTCATTGGCAAGTCGCGGAGGTCGCCCGTCCTGGATTTCCTCTGCGGCGGCTCCCTTGCCGACCGGCTCATCCGCCGCAGCGGCCAGATCGACGTCTATGTGGTGCCCGCCGGGCCGCGGACGGCGCGCAGCCGGTGGGGGGAATGGACCGTGACCTCGGCGTCGCAGCCGCGCGAATACGTCACTGCCCTGCTGACCGTCCTGGGCATGACCATGGCGGGCCTGGCGGTCCAGGGATGGACCGGCTACACGGCCATCTCGCTGTTCTATCTCACCGCCGTGGTCCTCCTCGGCCTGTTTGTCGGGCAGGGGCCGATCCTCCTCGCATCCACGCTCAGCGCACTGGCGTGGAATTTTCTCTTCATCCCGCCGATCTTCACGTTCCGGATCGACAAGCTGGAGGACGGCCTGATGTTCGGGATCTTCTTTGTCATCGCGCTTGTCACCGGCCGCCTCACGGGCCGGCTGCGCGCCCAGGAACGCGACCAGCGCCAGCGCGAGCAGCGCGCGACCGCGCTTTACCAGCTCACCCGCGCAATCGCCGCCGCCCGGTCCGCGGACGAGGTTTTGCGCAACGCAGCCGCGCGGGTGCAGGAGTTGTTCGGCGCGCGCCTGGCGATCTTCACCGCGGATCCGGCCCAGCCCGGCCGCCTGCTGCTCCATCCGGCCGCAACCTACGTCGCCAACGAAAAGGAACAGGGCGTCGCCACGTGGGCCTTTCGCAATCACAAGGCTGCAGGCCGCTTCACCGACACGCTGCCCGCCGCCGAGGGCTTTTACCTGCCGCTGCTCGCGGGCGAGAATTGCGTGGGGGCGATGGGCGTCAAACCGCCCGCCGAGGGGACGCTGCCCGCCGGCCAGCGCGGCCTGCTGGAGAGCTTCGCGACGCAGATCGCCCTGGCGCTGGACCGGGAGCGCCTGCGGGCGACCGAGGCGGCGGCCCGCATCTCGCAGGAATCGGAGAAGCTGCACCGCACCCTGCTCGACGGTGTTTCGCACGAGCTGAAGACGCCGCTGACGGTGATCGCGTCGGCTGCGGAAAACCTCCCGGACGGGCCGCTTGTGGCCGAGGTCCGCACGGCGACCCAGCGGCTACAGCGGCTGGTCAACAACCTGCTCGACATGACCCGGCTCGAGTCCGGCACGCTGAGGCTGCGCCGCGACTGGTGCGACCCGGCCGATCTGATCAACGCGGCGCGCGATGCGACGGCGGACGCCTGGCGCGGCCGGACCGTGCGCACGGAGCTGCCGGCGGGCCTTCCGCTCGTGCGGGCCGACGCCGGCCTCATCCAGCAGGCGCTTGCCAACCTCATCCACAACGCCTGCGTGCACACTCCGCCCGCCGCCGCCATCACGCTCTCCGCCGGCGCGGACGAGGCGGCGCACCAGATATGGATGGCCGTGGCCGACAACGGACCCGGCCTGCGGGTCGAGCAGCAGGGCCGGCTGTTCGAGAAGTTTTTCCGCGGCGATCCCGGCAGGGCCGGAGGGCTCGGCCTCGGTCTTTCCATCGCCCGCGGTTTCGCCGAGGCCCACGGCGGCCGCGTCGAGGCGGACAACCAGCCCGGCGGCGGCGCCCGTTTTACGCTCTTTCTTCCGCTGGAACGTCCCGCTACTGTCCCGCCCGAATGAATCCCGCCCCATTCCAGCCGGAAGTGCTTGTCGTCGACGACGAGGTGCAGATCCGCCGCCTTCTCCGCGTGACGCTCGAAGGCGCGGGTTTCCGCGTGCGAGACGCCGAGAACGGCGAGCTTGGGCTCGTCGAGGCGGCGACGAAGCGGCCCGACGCCATCATACTCGACCTCGGCCTGCCCGGCCTGCCCGGCATCGAGGTGCTCCGGCAGTTGCGCGAATGGAGCCGGCTGCCCGTGCTCATTCTCTCGGTCCGCGGCCAGGAGGCGGATAAAATCGAGGCCCTCGACGCCGGGGCGGACGACTACCTCAGCAAGCCTTTCGGCGGCGGCGAACTCCTCGCCCGCCTGCGCGCCATGCTGCGGCGCGTGCAAACGCGCGAAGAGGAGAGCGTCGCGAGCTTCGGAGACGTGGAGATCGACTTTGCGCGGCGCGTGGTGACGAAGGCGGGAGTCAACGTGAAGCTGACCCCGAAGGAATACGGACTGCTGCGCCTCCTCGTGCTGCATCGCGGCAGGGTGATCACCCACCGGCAAATCCTGCGCGAACTGTGGGGGCCCAAGGCCGAGGAGCAGACGCAATACCTCCGCGTGTACATGGCCCATCTGCGCCAGAAGCTGGAAGACGACCCCAACCAGCCGAAATTCTTCAGGACAGAGTCGGGCATCGGCTACCGGTTCGGCGAGTGACGATCGCCGTTGTCACCGGCTCCAGCATCTGTTTGGGTCCGACGCACATCACTCAAGTTGGCCTTCCAACCGGTCGATTTGACTAATTTTGGGAACCGCTGACCAATTCTCGTCGGGCCGCACATTTGGCGGCGGATCACCGCTCCGAAGCATGAACTCAAACCCGCAGCCTCCCGTGCCGCCTGCCCTGACGGGTCCGGGCGGCGATTCGGAGCCGGTTTGCGTCCAGCCCGGCCGCCCGCCGGCCGGAGTCCCGTTTTGCGAAAGCGAGACGGGGACGAAGAATGCCAAGGCGGCGCTCCGCGAGACCGAGTACTTCCTCACCAAGTCCCAAGAGGTCGCGCGGCTCGGCTTCTACCAGTTCGAAATCGCCGCGAACCGCTGGAAATGCACGCCTGTGCTGGACGAGATATTTGGAATCGATGGCGCCTATCCGCGGACTTCCGATAGCTGGCTTCAACTCGTGGTCCCCGAAGAACGCGAAGAGATGCGGAAGCTCCTTCTGGATTATGTCCTGGCCGGGCACGAGCGCTTCGAGCGGGAGTGCCGGATCAAACGCCCCAACGACGGGCAGATCCGCTGGGTCAACGGAATGGGCGAACTGGAATTCGACCCACAAGGCCGGCCGGTTCGCATGATCGGGATGATTCAGGATGTGACCGACCGCAAGCAGGCGGAACGGCTCCGACGGGAGGCCGAAGGACTCTATCGGACGGTAGTCCAGACTTCGCCAGACGGGATCGCGCTGCTCGACCTGGAGAGCCGCATCACCTTCAGCTCGCCGAAGGCTCTGGAAGTCATGGGTTTTGCCGCCATGGATGCCGTGAGCGGCCGGCCGATGACCGACTTTATCGCGCCGGAGGACCACGCCCGCGTCCGCGCCGCGTTTGAGAGAGTGCAGAACGGTCGATATCGCTCCTCGAGCGAATACATCGTCCGGCGGCCGGATGGATCGACATTCATCGGGGAATTCAATGCGGCCCTGCTGCGCGATACCGAGGGCCGGCCGAAGGGCGTGCTGGTCATCATGCGCGACACGACCGAACGCAAACAGGCGGAGCAGGCCCGTCTGGAGATGGAGCGGCGCCTGTTGCATGCGCAGAAGCTTGAAAGCCTCGGGGTGCTCGCCGGCGGCATCGCGCACGA
>PMKA01000166.1 GCA_003157575.1 Opitutia bacterium | reverse complement strand
AGCGCTTGTAGATGTCGTTCACCACGTAGGCCGGGGCCGCGTTGACCGTGGCCGCAAAATTCGACATGTAGGCGGCGAGGAGGCCCGCCAGCACCAGGCCGAGGACGCCGGCCGGCATGTAATTGCTCAGCGTGTCAGGCAGGATCTTCTCAAAATCGATGTGGCCGCCCATGGCCTTGATCTGGGGGCCGAAGAAGACGAGCGCCATCACGGTGAACCCGGCGATCATGAGGTAACGGGGGAAGAACAGGCAGCACGAGACGAACCAGTTCATCTTCGACGCCTCCGTGGGGCTCCGCGTCGCCAGAATCCGCTGCATGTCGTAGTTCGGCGCAGGTCCGGCGAGGCTCACGAGGACGCCTTTGAACGCCATCATCATGAAGAAGATTGTGAACAGCGAATACCCATCCTCGGCGATCTTTCCATTGACCGCCTGGATCAGGCCCGACCAGTCGAGGTTCAGATGCCAGCCGAAGAACAGGTTCTTCCATCCGGCGGGAACCGCGGCCGAGATGGCTTCGGGGGAGACCTTGACCATGGCCACGATGGCAACGGCGACGGAAGAGATCGTGAGGACCGTGAACTGTAGGAGCTCCGTCATGACGACGCTGTACATTCCGCCTGCGACGACGTAGACGGCGGTCAGCGCCATCAAGACGATGGCATAGGTGTTCGGAGAGAAATCCCATGGAAGAAACGGCGCGAGGAACTTGCCGATCCCGGCAAAACCGTAGGCCATGAACCCGATCACGCTTACAAGGGCGAAAGTCACGACGCTGAGGTGGGCAAGCACGCCGCCGCGGCCCGACCCGAATCGTGTGCCGATCCACTCGGCCCCGGTCATCACGTTCGAGCGCCGCATCCACTTCGACATGTAGACCATGAGGAATATCTGGTTGAACACAGGCCAGAGCCAGGGCAGCCAGACTGACTTGAGGCCGTACACGAAAACGATGTACACGAGCCACATCGTGCCGGTGATGTCGAACATGCCTCCCGCGTCGGATACTCCCAGAATCCAGTAAGGGAGCTTCTTGTCGGCCATGAAGTAGGAATTGAGGCCCTTCGCCGCGCGCCTCGTCAGGACGAAGCCGATGATGATTGTCAGGACCAGATACCCGACGATGATGGCGGTGTCGAACGACCCGAGTTTCATGGATGGCGGCGAAGGCGGATATTGCGACGGCTGCGATTTTTTGGGGTGCGGCGGCGGGATTCGCCGTCGCGGGACGCGAGTCGCGCGCTGTCGACTAGATAGGCCTTCCGCAGCGCGCAAGATCTTTCTCCCCGGGTTGTGTGGAAGGGGCGCATGCGCGCCCGGACGCCTTTTGCCTTCCGGAACGGGTTGGCAGGGATACGCCTTGCGGGCGGTCAGCGGGAACAGCACGCTGTTCGCATGCCAGTGTATTCGGCCAAATGTCCGGGATGACAGGTCCGGATCACACAAGGGTGGGGACGATCCTCCGCCGGTTTCTGACAGCAGGCCGCCTGATTCCGGCGATCGGTCTTCTTTGCTATGCGGTCTTTCTGGCAAGGCTCATGGGGGCATGCGCCGGCGGGTCCGACCAGTCGGGTTATCTCAACCTTGCCCGGTTGCTTGCGGATGGCCGCGCCTCGGTCGCGATGCGCGCTGTTCCGGAATTGCCCCCGGATCGAATGCCCGCCTTCTCTTACATCCCGCTTGGTTTCGGCCCAAACCCGGACCACCTGACCATGCACCCGTCGTATCCGCCGGGCTTGCCGCTGCTGATCATGGTGGCCGCACGGTGCGCCGGATGGGACGCGGCTCCCGGGCTGGTCATGGGGCTCCATGCGCTTGCGGGCCTGTGGCTGACGTTCATTTTGGGACGCGCGTTGGGTCTGAAGGCGGCATGGGCCTGGTTTGGGGCGCTGCTGCTGGCGGCCAGTCCGCTCTATATTTTTCTTTCGGTTCAGACGTTGAGTGATTTGCCTGCCATGGTCTGGGTGACCGCGGCGATTCTCTTCGCCTGGAAAAGCCGCGAGCGGACGTGGCTCGCGTTCGCGGCGGGCGCGGAGTTGTCGATCGGTGTGCTGGTGCGTCCCACCAACATCCTCGCCTTGTTGCCGGTGGCGATCGCGATCGGCCCGTCGTCGCGGCGCTGGCTCGCGCTGATCGCCGGCGGGGTGCCGGGGGCGATGTTCCTGGGCGGCTTCAACCATGCGGCTTATGGCCATGTTCTTGCCACAGGCTACGGCGGTCACGGGTCATATTTCGGCTGGCAGTGCGCGCCCGTTACCATGGCCTGGTATGCCCTCTGGCTGCCCGTGCTGCTCACCCCGTTGTGCCTCCTGTCGACGGGGCTCCCGATGCTGTGGCGCCAGGGGCCGGTTCCCTGCGCCTGTCTGGCCGCCTGGGCGTTCGTGTTCCCGGTTTTCTATCTGTTCTATTCCTTTTCCCACGAAACATGGTGGTTCCTGCGCTTTGTGTTGCCCGCATTTCCGGCGTTCATCGTGGCCGCGTTGCTGGTGGGGCAGAAATTGTCCGCACGCTTGACGACCGGATTGCGCCCGTGGTGGCTGGCTGCCGCCGCGATCGTGGTGCTCGCCAATGGCGCGTTATGGTCGCGCCGGTTGCATGCATTCAGCGTCGGGCGGAACGAGCTGGTTTATCCGCAAATGGCAGGCTGGCTGGGGGAGCACCTTCCATCGAATGCAGTCGTCGCCGCGATGCAGACCAGTGGATCGTTGTTCTATTACACGGAATTCCCCGTCATCCGCTGGGACCTGATCGAACCCGCCGATTTCGAACGGATCGTGGCGACCTGCTCGGCCGCGGGGAGGCCCGTATTTGCAGCTCTGCACAAGGATGAGATCGACGGTGCAATCAAGCCGGCATTCCCCGGGCGGCTTCCCGGACACTGGACGAAGATCGGAACTGTCCGCCACATGAGCGTCTGGCGTTTCGACGACATGGCCGGCGCGCCCTCCACCCTTGGTAGCGGCATCGGGCCGCG
This sequence comes from Opitutia bacterium, assembly GCA_003157575.1. GTDB lineage: Bacteria > Verrucomicrobiota > Verrucomicrobiia > Opitutales > Opitutaceae > Fen-1467. The sequence goes on along the minus strand of PMKA01000166.1, from coordinate 19,689 downwards.
CTGAGAACAATCCGGGTCAGGGGTCCACCGTTGTTATGCCCCAGATCGCGCCGAGCGCCTGACCGGCCGCCAGGCCTCCGTCGTTCGGCGGCAGGTCGCGGTGACAGAGCACATCGAAGGTCCCTGCTCGCAGCGCCGCGCCGGCCTCGGCGAGCAGGCGTGCGTTTTGGAAGCATCCTCCGCTGAGAACAACAGTCTTGATTCCCACGCGCACGGCCACGTCCGCGATGCTCCGGGCGAGCCCTGCGTGGAAGCGCGCCGCGAGCAGGCCGGGCCGCGATCGGGGCGCCGTCGCGTGAATTTCGGCCACCGCGGGCCGCCAGTCGATCCGCCAGAACCGCCTGTCTCCAGACTCAATGAGGGGCATGGACAGCGCCTCGTCGCCCGGTGGAGCAGCATCGGCGGCGAACTCGAGCTCCATCGCCGCCTGTCCTTCAAACGAAGACCATAGCCGGAGCCCGAGCAGCGCGGCGACGCCGTCAAAAAGCCGTCCGACGCTCGTCGTCAGCGGCGCCTGCATTCCCCGGTCCAGCAAAGAGCACAGCACCGAGGTTTCGGATGCTCCGAATCCAAGCGAATGGGCGAGCGGCGCCATGAGCGCCTGATCCCGGCCGGCCGCCTCGTGCAGCAGGCCGAGCGCGCTGCGCCGCGGTTCCCGTATCGCGGCCTCGCCCCCGGGCAGCCGGAAGGGCAGCAGGGAGGCGACGCGTTGCGCGGTCCGAGCCCTTCGATCGACGACGATGAACTCTCCGCCCCAGACCGTTCCGTCGGGACCGTGGCCGGTTCCGTCCCAGGCGACTCCGAGAACGCGCTCCGGTCCGCCGCCATGCTCCAGCAGACAGGCCAGCACATGGGCGAGATGGTGCTGAACGCTTGTCAACGGCACCCCGAGGCTTTGCGCAAACCGGGTTGAGGCGTAGTCCGGGTGGGCATCGCAGACGACGCGCGCAAAGCGTCCGCCGTACAGCGATCCCAGCAGCGCCACCGTCCGGCGAAACGCGTCCATCGAAACCGGATTGGAAAGGTCGCCGATGTGCGGGCTCAGGACGACGTTTTGCCCAGCCGTCACGGCCACGGTGCTTTTCAAGTGCCCGCCGACGCAGAGCAACGGCTCCGGGGCCTCGGTGCCGGGCGGCAGCTGGACCGGCGCGGGAGCGAAGCCGCGCGCCCTCCGCAGCACCACCTGCGCCCCGGGGGTCCGGCGAACGACGGAATCGTCCACCGGCCGGGCGATCGGCCGGTCGTGCACCAGAAACAGGTCTGCGATTCCCGCAAGCCGCTTCCGCGCCTCGTCGTTGTCCGTGCAGAGCGGCTCCTCGGAGTGGTTGCCGCTCGTCGCCACCATCGCGCGCCCGGCCCTTTCGAGGAGCAGGACGTGCAGGGGCGTGTACGGCAGAAGCGCGCCGATCCACGGATTGTCGGGGGCGACGGACGCCGCCAGCGAGGCGCCCGGACGGCGGCGCACGAGGACGATCGGAGCGGCCGGCGACGTCAGCATGCGTTCTTCGTCTTCATCCAGCACGGCCGCGGCGCACAGCGATTCGAGCGACGGGAACATCACAGCCAGCGGTTTTTCCTCGCGGTGCTTCCGGCGCCGCAGCTCGCCCACCGCCGTCTCGTTGGCTGCATCGACCATCAGGTGAAATCCGCCGAGCCCCTTGACCGCCACGATCCGTCCGGCGCAGATGGCCTGTGCGGCGAGTGTGATCGCAGCGTCGCGTTCCGCCAGCGCGCGACCGGTTCCGTCGAGAAGTCCGACCTGCGGTCCGCATGCGGAACACGCGTCGGGTTGGGCGTGATAACGGCGGTCCGCCGGGTCATCATACTCGCGCCGGCAGGCGGGACACATGTGAAAACCGGCCATCGTGGTGTGCGCCCGGTCGTACGGAAGTTCGCGGAGAATCGAATAGCGCGGCCCGCAGTTTGTGCAGTTGATGAACGGATACGCGTGGCGGCGGTCGCCCGCGGCGCCCAGTTCCCGACGGCAGTCGTCGCACAACGCGAGGTCGGGGGTGACGTCGGCCGTGGGTTGCGGACCGGACGGCGCGCTCGGGAGGATGAGAAAGTCCGGGCCGGGCGCATCCGGGACCTGTGCATCGGCACTATACCCGGATGTTTCAGCCAAGACGGGAGCCACTCGCCGTTTCGACAGGCTCAAGGCCCCGAGCTTGTCGAGGGGCTCACGCTCGCAGCCACCGGGAGTGGAAGCCTCAACTGCTGGATCTGGGGAAAAAGGAACTGCGGTGATTGCGGAGATCCGCGCTGCTGGCGGCGCCTCAAGACGCAGCCGTGAGACAAACGACTCCAGCACGGACCCCTGCGCGCGGGCGCGGATCGTGACTCCGCGGCTGTCGTTCCGGATCCATCCGCACACCCCGAGGCTCGCCGCCAGCCGCGCAACAAACGGTCGGAAACCCACGCCCTGCACCGTGCCGGTGACGACGAAGAGGCGATCTTCGGAGGGCGTCATGGGAGTGAATCACCTAGGAGGATGTCGGACTTGCGTTCCGACAGGCTGCCGGTTCGGCAGACGTGCGGGTCTGGTTTCGCTCCGCCCTCGGCTGCATCGCAGGGCCGGACCTCGCGTCCGGGCCGATGATCCACCGGAACCTGGCCCGCCGGCCAGCGGCGGCCCTACGGGAATGAGCCAGGCACCGGGGCGGACTCACAGCAGCCCCCGCAGATACGCCAGCCATTGCTCAAATCCTTCCCCCGTGCGCGCGGAGAGCTCGAAGACGTCCGCCCGCGGAGCCACGCGCCGGATGTTGGCCAGCGCCGCGGCGCGGTAGAACCCGAGGGCGACTGCGATATCGATCTTGTTCAGGATGACCGCGTGGGCGCTGGTGAAAATGGGCGGGTACTTGAGCGGCTTGTCCTCGCCCTCGGCGCACGAAAGGAGGGCGATCCGGCGGTTCTCGCCCAGGTCGAATGAAGCCGGGCACACGAGGTTGCCCACGTTTTCGATGAACAACAGGCGGACGCCGTCAAGCGGGAGCGCGTGAATGCCCCGCGCAATCATCGAGGCGTCGAGATGGCAGGTGCCGCCGGTTGTGATCTGTGCGACGGGCAGCCCGGGACGCCGGAGCCTCCGTGCGTCGTTGTCGGTTTCGAGATCGCCGACCAACACCGCGCACCGCACCTCGCCGGCCAGCGCATCGAGCGTGCGCTCCAGAAGGGCGGTTTTGCCCGAGCCGGGCGACGACACGAAGTTGAGGGCGCGGATTCCGCGCGCCTTGAAAACGGCGCGGTTCTCCGCGGCCTGGCGGTCGTTGCGGTCGAGCAGACGCACCTGCATCCCGACGGTCCGGACCGCCCCGGGCAGCGGATCGCCCGGCGGCGTCGACGGCGCGTCATCGGGTTCGCGGACATCGACGAGGATGACATTGCCTGCGTTCGGGTCGGTGTTGCTCATCTAGATCAATTCCAAGTGCACCAGGTCGAGTTCCCGGCCCTGTTTGACCGTTGCGCACAGGCGGCCGCAAACCGGGCATTCGAAAAAATGGTTGGTGTCGGGAACGAAGTCCTTCCGGCAGTCGGGACAATGGGCGAGGGCGACGACCGGATCGATCTGCAGGTCGGCGCCGTCGGCCGCCGTTCCCGGCAGGATCACGGTGAACGCGAAACGCAACGCCTCCGGATCAACCCCCGAAAGCGCGCCCACTCGGATCACCATGCGCAGCACGCGGGAAGCTCCCTCGGTTTTCGCCCGGTCCAGCGCAATCTGCAGGGCCGACTCCGCAATCCCGAGTTCGTGCATAAGCCGGACGATGGTTTCGCCTCCCGAAAAGTCGAGCCGTCTTGCCGGGCGCAAAGCAGGCAAGATAAAGGAATCGCCAGACGCACTTTTCCGCGGGCGGCGTGGCTGCAACCAATGGTGCAGGGCGCGGCGCCAGCCTTCGCACGAGGCTACGGCATGGCAGGCCATCAGCGCCTCTCGGACGATGGCGGTCCGTAGGAGCTCTTGGAGGCCTATTTAAAGGCGATCTGGGAAAATCACTTTCCCGCGAAGATCTCGTCGAAGAACTGCCGCATGTGCTGCCACGAGCGGCGCGCGGCCGGTTCGTTGTAGCCGATCCCCTTCAATCCGCTGGCTGCGGCGAGCGCATCCGCCCCGGGGTTGGTGAAGGCGTGGATCGCGCCGGAGTAATAGATGAACTGGTAGTCGATCTTGCCGTCATCGAGCGATTTTTTGAAGGCGGCGATGTCATCGGGCTTTGTGAACGGGTCGAGTGCGCCATGGCAGATCAGGAACCGCGCGTGATTCGCCGCCGCAGCCTCGGGAGAGGCCGGGATCAGGCTGCCGTGAAAACTGACGATGCCGGCGAGCGGTGCGCCGCTGTAGGCGAGCGACTGGCAGACCGCGCCGCCAAAGCAGAAACCGATTGCGGCGACCTTCTTTTCGTCCACCAGCCCGGTCTTGAGCAGCTGGTCGAGACCGGCCTGCGCGCGCTCGGCCATGAGCGGTTTGCCGTAAAATTGCCCGGCCAGTTCGCCGGCCTTCTTCGGATCCGTCGTTGAGACTCCGGCGCCGTACATGTCGACGGCGAAGGCCACGTAGCCGAGCTGCGCAAGCTGCCGCGCGCGGCTTTTCGCGTAGTCGTTGAGTCCCCACCATTCGGGCACAACGAGGACACCGGGCCGGAGCACCGTCGTTCCGCTGTCGTATGCGAGGTAACCCTCCAGCTTCACGCCGCCTTGTTCGTAGGCCACGGGTTTGACCACGAGTTCGGCGCGGGCATCGAGCATGACGGAAAGGAGTGCGAAAATCAGGAACGGTGTCGTCTTCATGTGAGGAACGTGCGCAGTAAGGCGCCCCGGTCAAATTCGCGCCCCCCATGTTCGGGGCGGCAAACCGGACCGGCGTTCCCAGCAGACGCCCGCTTGCAGGCGATGCAACGGCGGGGTTTCCAGGCTGGGAAATAGGATCGCTTGGGAGCAAGCTCCTACAACCCGAATCGCACCCTGTGGAAGGCCGCGACGCCGGAGCTTGCCAGTCGGAACGCGTGCCTTACGTTTGGCGCGTGGCCGGCCCGACCCCCAACCCTGCAAACCATCAGTGTCCGGCTCCGTTGAGCGGCCACGCCGAGATCCAGATGGCGCATGGCGGAGGAGGGCGGCTCACCCAGGAGTTGATCGAGCGGGTCTTTGGCCCGGCGTTTGCGAACCCTGCTCTCGACGCGAGGCACGACGGCGCCGTTGTGGAGGTTATACCCGGCGCGCGGCTCGCATTCACAACGGATTCGCACGTGGTGAGCCCGCTGTTCTTCCCGGGGGGCGACATCGGGAAGCTCGCGGTCTATGGCACCGCCAACGATCTCGCCATGTGCGGGGCAAGGCCACGCTGGCTCAGCGCCGGTTTCATCCTGGAGGAGGGACTGCCGGTCGATGTGCTCGAACGCGTTGTCCGCTCGATGGGCGGGGCCGCGCGCGCCGCGGGCGTGTCGGTTGTCACGGGCGACACGAAAGTCGTTGAGCGGGGAAAGTGCGACGGCCTCTTCATCAACACCTCGGGAATCGGCGTGATCGGGCACGCGCTCGCCATCGCGCCGGCTTCCGTTCGTGCGGGGGATGCGATTCTGATCAGCGGTGACATCGGCCGGCACGGAATGGCGATTCTCGCCCAACGGGAGGGGCTCGCATTCGAGTCGGCGATCGAAAGCGACTGCGCTGCGCTCTGGCCCGCCGTCGAGGCCTTGATCGCGGCCGCCGTCGACGTGCATTGCCTGCGCGATCTCACGCGCGGGGGGCTGGCCACGGCGGTGATCGAAATCGCCGAGACTGCGGGGCTGGCGGCGATCCTGGACGAGGGCGCCGTGGCGGTCGGCGAACCGGTGCGCGGCGCATGCGAACTTCTCGGGCTCGATCCGTTCTACGTGGCAAACGAGGGCCGCTTCGTCGCGTTTGTTCCCGCCGCGCAGGCGGAGCGCGCCCTCGCAGTCATGCGGCGTTTCGCGCCCGGGGGCGGGGCGAACCGGATCGGCGAGGTGCGCGGGTCGCCGCGCGGCGAGGTCACGTTGCGCAGCACGGTGGGAGTTGAGCGCATCCTCGACCGCCTGAGCGGCGAGCAGCTGCCGCGNNGCGAGCGTGAGCGAGTGGCGTCCGAGCAGTTCTTTGAGCGAACGACGTCCGACAGGAAAGCAACCTTAGCCGCTGGCCCGCCCAGAAGCCGCACGTGGATGATGTGCGGACCATTTGAAAGCCGGATTGACGGATCCACCCCACGCTCGTCCTTTTCGACGTTCCAGCCGGCCGGAGCCGGGCATCGGGAAACGTCCGCGTGGTCCATTCTCTACGGCGGCGTCTGTTGCTTCTCCATGGATGCGCCTGCCTGCGCCGGCTCAACGAGCTGGGCGACAGGAACAGCGGGCTTTTCGGGCAGCCGCATCTTCTCGATGACCACCTGCAGTCCGGGCTTTGGCTTGAACACTTTCATGGCGCAGGGCTGTGTGAGGGCCATGGTTGCGAGCCCGGTGGGTTTCACCTCCGTGTAGGGAATGACGCACTGTTTTCCCCGGACGAAAAGTTCGCCGAACTCCACGCGGTAGCCCCCGGTCGGCCGGGTTCCAAGGAACACGCAGGCCACCACATTGCTGCCAAAATCCACCTCGGGCACCGGAGCATCCCCAAAAACAACGTTCCACACGGTCTCCCAATCGGCCCGCGNNCCATTCGGACGCGGGCGGGGTTTCGGCGGCGGGCTCCTCCGCGGAGCCGGTCCGGGCGGTGACACAAAGGAGGGCGGCAAGAAATACCCCCGGTAAAATCCCGAACCGGGCGGACGTTGGGGCGAAGATGTTCATGGGGGGTGTCTCTGTTTGTTGAATACCGCTGAGCTGCGTTTGGCGGGTTTTGCCGGCCTGGGACGATGCGATTGCAAAAGGGTGGGGAGGCCGGTCACCGGGCCGGTGCGCGCAGCCGGTAACGGTAATAGGCGGCGCAGGCGCCCTCGCTGGACACCATCGGCGCGCCGACCGGATGCTCCGGCGTGCACCGGAGGCCGAAGGCAGGGCATTCCTGCGGTTTTTTTGCGCCGCGCATGATCAGGCCGCTGATGCACTCGGTCGCCTCGGGCGGAGCGTCCCCCGCGACGCCGAAGCGCCGGACGGCGTCGAAGGCGGCAAACTCGGGCCGGAGCGCGAACCCGCTGGAAGGGATGCGGCCGATGCCCCGCCAGTTGCGGTCGACGACGGTGAACACCTCCTGCATCGCCCGCCGGGCGTGGACGTTCCCCTCGGGACGCACCGCACGGGCGTAGGCGTTCGTCACCCCGGCGCGGCCTGACTCAAGCTGTTCGACGCAATCGAGGACGCCGCGCAGGATGTCAACCGGCTCGAATCCGGTGACGACGATCGGAACGCCGAAGCGCGCGGCCAGCGGGACGTATTCCGCGGTGCCCATGACGGTGCAGACGTGGCCGGCGGCGAGGAAGCCCTGCACGCGGTTGTCCGGCGCGGACAGGATCGCCTTGATGGCCGGAGGCACGAGGACATGCGAGACCAGGAGCGAGAAATTGCGCAGTCCCAGGCGCCGGGCCTGGATCGCGGCGAGAGCGTTTGCGGGAGCGGTTGTTTCGAAGCCGACGGCAAAGAACACGACCTCGCGGTCCGGCTGTTGCGCGGCCAGGTCCACGGCATCGAGCGGCGAGTAGACCATCCGCACGTCGCCGCCCCGCGCGCGGGCGGTGAGCAGGTCGGCGCCGGTGCCCGGCACGCGCAGCATGTCGCCGAAGGAGCAGANNCCGCAGATTTCCATGATCGTCCACGGGCGCGTGACGCGGCGGGCAATTGCCGCGGCCAGCTTCCGCGTCGGCGCCGCATCGCGGTATTCATCGATGAACTTCATTTGCGCCTGGGCGCAGGGTCGCCGTTTGCCGGAGGACCATTTGTCCGACGGATTGCGGCCCGGCGGCGAGCGCCGGCCCTACGCTTCCCGCAGGAGGCAACAGATGAAACTGAGAGTGGCTTTTCTCCCGTGTCCATATTCTCCGTTTCCTCCGTTACCTCCTGTAAAATGATCTGGGCTTGGCTGGGGGCACAGCTGGATTCTGACGAATCAAAGCCGTATTCAAGCAGGTGGTGCTGGGGCCGGAGTCTCCAGTTCCTCGAGCTCGCCCATTTGTTCGAGGTACGAGAACACCTCCGCGGCCTCCTGTTCGTCGACGACGCTCAGCGCCAAGCCCACGTGCACGAGCACGTAGTCGTTCACGCGCGCTTCCGGCACGCATGCGAGGCTCACCTGCTTGATCATCCCCCCGAAGCTGACCCGGGCGATGCGCAGGTACGGATCGTCGCCGGCGATTTCGAGGATTTTCCCGGGGACGGCGAGGCACATGGTTGAAAGCGGGCTTGTCGCTGCGAAACTACGTCGTATCCCGGGCATGGCAACTGCGAACACCGGGCCTCTTTATCCGGAAAACGCCTGCGAGACCTCTGTTCCTCAGTCTTTTTCCCAAATGCCGCAGGCATTTGATACTGGCGGCGTGGAGGAACAAATTCCGACGCGCCGCCAGTACGTGATTGACATTGAGCCGGAGGAAATTGTCCTTCACCCTCTTTCTTACCGTACTGCCCAGTAGCTCAGCGGTAGAGCAGGTGACTGTTAATCACTTGGTCGCTGGTTCGATCCCAGCCTGGGCAGCCATTCGACGCGGGCCTCGCGCTGCTCGGCCCTTGCTCATGGCAAGCCTGCCCTGAGCAAGCTTGCCCTGAGCCTGTCGAAGGGCCTTCGACCGAGGAGGAAACTGAGGAGTTGAAACCGGTGTCGACGATGCGCATCGAGTGCCTAAAGCGCATCAATGGTGTCTGGGGCCTTTTCTCCGTTTTCTCGCGTGAACATCGATTTTCCGCCAGTCGAACCGCCTGCCTGGTCACCGGGCGGCGTGTTTGTGTACATCCTCACGTGCCCGGATGGATCATTTTACGTGGGCAGTGCCAAGGACGTAAGCCGCCGGACCGGGCTTCATCAAGCCGGACGGGGCGCGAAATTCACCCATGACCACTCAGCGGTGAAGCTCATCTATGTGGAAGGCCCCGTCAGTCTGGAGGAAGCCGTCCGTCGCGAGTTTCAGATCAAGGGCTGGAGCCGTGCGAAGAAGTCCGTTGAAACGAACCGATCGACCATCCGGCGATTTGATAGGCGAGGCCGCGGGCCACTTGCGCATTCAGCCCCTTAACTCCTCCCTTCGCTTTGACCCACGATTGCAGGGTCGGGAAATCCTCGGCGCCGTCGAGCAATCCGACGAGCGCCCGAAGGTATCGGGACCCAACACCCAGGAAACCAACCACGCTCGGCGCCCAGTGGAACGGAGCGCCGAGAAAATGCATGTCACGTTTTGACCGAGCCTTTGCGCCAACCCAGCGTCAAAAACTGGCAATGCCGCCTGTCGCCAGTTTTATGGCGAATCCGGTTGGGAGCTGCGGAAAAGCTGAGGTTCTCTTTTGACCGCAACAGACGACAATTCCGACGCTACGTAAATGAGCGGGGCTTCATGCTCGTTTCTTTCGGGCTTCCGCATGCGCGAGTCTTCCTTCAGGATGACTGACGTCAGTTCTACCCGAATAGATCCAATGCCTACCCCTACGTCGCGGAAACCCGGCGCTCTCTTTGAACGCAAAGGCCTCTCGCTCGACCGCCTGCACGTGCTCGTGCAAGTCGATGACGCGGGCAGCCTGATTGACGCCGCCCGTGGCGACGAGATTCGCGCGAGCCAGTTCTGTCGCCAGTTGCGCGAGCTGGACAAATGCCTTGGCGTCCGACTGACACGCCACGCCGGACGGAAAGTCGTGTTGACCGACGACGGCGCAGCCCTGGCGGGAATTGCCCGCGAGTCGTTTCGCCGTCTGGAGGACTTTCTGGCAACGCGCGAGGGGCGCAACCGCGACTACACGCTCGCCGCCGGTGAATCGCTGCTCCAGTGGATCGTGGTTCCCGGGCTTGCCGCTTTAAGCCGGCGGGCCCCGGAGATCGGCTTCAAGCTGCGCAATCTCCAGAATAGCGATATTGTTCTCGGCCTTGAGGAACTGTCGCTCGATTTCGGCGTGCTCCGCAAGGAGTCGCTGCGGGCGCCGTTGAAGAGCGTTCTGCTCGGCCAGGTGAGCTACGTGCTTTGCGTGCCGAAAGGTTTGTGTGCTGCCGGAAAGAAACCTGATGCGGAGACGGCGCTCAAGAAACTGCCTCTGGCGGTTCACCTCGAAAATACCTACGTGCAGGGCGAACTTGAGGCCCAATTGCGCGGGCTCGGGATCACTCCGCGAATCATGCTGCGCTGCGACACCTTTCCGAACGCGATGGCAGCCCTGCGCACCGGCGCCTATGCGACACTGATGATCCTGCTCCCGGGGGTGAACGCAGTGCCGGACGGCGTTGAGGTGGTGCCGCTGCCGTTCCTCGATCACACCTGCCGCGAAATCCACCTGGCCTGGAACCCGCGGTTGCTCGAAATTCGCCCCGACGCCGAAGCCGTCGAACGGGAGCTTTCCCGTCTGTTCTCCTGGCAGGATCCGTGATCTCTGGCGTCCGCAGATGGCGCAGACTTGCGCAGAAAGGCTTCCGAATCTGCGCTGATCTGTGAGTTCTGTGGACGACCGTGACTAGAGGGAGGCCAAAGATTACAGGCCGTCCGCAGTTGGTGCAGATCTACGCAGAGTGAAAATGAGGCGTTTGTATTGCAGGAGCGGAGCGCCGAAGTTGAACAGGAGCCAGACCTGCCGTGCCACTGAGTCAGGCTGCCTGCAGCGCCGGAGGTTGTTGAGCGAGATGTGTGGCCTCATGCCACGACAATGAAACTGCAGCTGAACGCCGAAGGCTTGGATGAGATCCCGGAAACTACGACGGAGACTGCTGCGTTTGTCACGGAGCTCAACGTTGGCTTCAACAAGCTGAGGTCACTTGCGCCATCTATCGCGAGATACCGGAATCTGCGTGTGCTGCGCCTGAATCATAATCTGCTTGAGGACCTGCCGGAGGAGATCGCAACGCTGCCCGAGCTTCGGGAGCTCAGCCTCTCGTCCAACCCGCTCCGGGGTTTTCCGCGGGTCCTGCTGCGGATACCACATCTGGAGACGCTCCATCTGGATCAGACCGGTCTTGCGGAGATCCCTGCCGATTTCCGGCCCGGTGCACTCGTGAACCTGTCACTCTCGCGAAACCAGATTACGGCGATTCCTGAAGGTCTTTTTGCCAACGGGAATTTACTGCGCACCCTGCGACTGAACCAGAACCGTTTGAAAGTGCTGCCCGCTTCGCGCGGCGAATTGGCCGCCCTGGAAGAGCTCGATCTCTCTTACAACGAGCTGGAGAGCCTTCCGAAGGAGCTTGGACAGCTCAAGCGGCTTGAGGTGCTCCACCTTCAGGGAAACCGGCTGCGGAAGCTACCGGAGAGCCTTGGGCAGCTCGCGGCGCTGCGCCGGCTGACCGTCTATGAGAACCAGCTGACCAGTCTGCCGGATTCCATCGGTCAGTTGGCCTGCCTGGAACGTTTGGACGCCAGCCACAATAATCTTCGCAGCCTGCCCGATGAGATCGGCGGCTGGAAGGCGATGCGCTGGCTGGTGCTAAGCGAAAACCAGCTCACGTCGCTTCCAGATGACTTCTGTAATCTCCCAGGTCTGACGCACTGCTTCCTTCACCGGAACCGACTGAAATATCTGCCTGTCGCTGATGCCGAGAAGTTCCTGCCCGTCATTCAGGTGATTTCTCTTTCGGACAACGCGTTCAAGGAGGACTGGAAGCTCCCAGAGATCTATAGGAAGGCCAAGATGATCTGAAGGTCGACACGAAGCCCATCATATGCCCGGCATACAGAAGCCCGGGCGCCGTAAAACAATCGTCTGAGCTGAATTGATACCAACAGATCCTATCGATCGTTGCGTTGACGTTTACTGTCGCAGCTATTTCGACGAGATCTGCCCGATAGTGGATTCATCCACCGCACTGCGGCGATCTCCCGTAGCCATTTGGTAGTAGAGTCTCCCTTGATTATTCGCCTATTTCCGGCCGGAATACTTCCAGACCGGCAAGGGCGAGGATTTCGGGGAAGGAGCGGACGCTGTCGCGGTCGAATCGCTTGACGCCATTCGGTCCGTCGCTGAGGTCGCACCACGGGACGATGCAATTGTGGGTCTTCTTCGCGTCATCGCGGACGCCGGGCCGCCAGCCGTCGCGGAGGCGCTCGATGTTCCAGCGGCCGTGCTCCAGTTCGGCCATGAGTTCCACCTCTGGGGCCGTAAAGCCCGTAAAGACTACCGGCTTGTCCTTCGCCTTTCGAACTTTGAAGCCGGCGGCGTCGAGAATGCGGATAGCGTAGGCGGCCTGCTCCCGATTTGCGGTCTGGTAGGTTTCGGGGAGGTCCTTCCAGAGTCTTAGTGTGTCGGGTTTGATCTTGTGCGAGTTGCCGGCGCGGTAACGGGCGTGGAACTCCTGGGCCATCGTTTCGAGCACGGACGATTCGTATTGGCTTCCGTCCGGTAGCACAAATGAACGGAGTGTTTTTGGATCCGCTGGCAATGGCAGAAGATCTGTGAGCGCGGCCCACAGCGGGTCGTGGAGAAGCGCGTCCGCTGCGCCACCGCTTCCGATGACCACGCCGACCGTTGCGCCCAATGCGAGCGCCAGCCGGTACTCGAATGCAGCGATGGGACCGCCGCCCCAGCCGAGCAATAGGACTTTTTCTGGGGACAGGCCGCCATCGAGGATGTCCTTCCATGATTGAAGGACTTGCGCCGGTGAGAAATGCTCGTCGCCACTGACGATGATCTGGTCGTAGCGCTTGTCCTTCTCCGCATCGAGCGGGAGAGCCTTCGGAATGTAGCCGCGCAGGTGGAATCGCTTATGATTCGATTTGCGCAACGCCTCTGCCACGGCTCCCAGACATCCGGGTACGCCAGACGTGGTGCCCCCGGAGAGAACAGTCCCGGGGAAATCTGTTAATGCGTCGTTGAGCAAACCCTGGATTTGTGGCAGCTCGGATTCAGAGAGGGAAGCAGCGCCGCCGGCGACTATAAGCACTGGACCTTTGATGTCACTGTCCAGGGCAACCGCCGGCCCTGCTGCGGTGCTGCTCTCGGCGACAATTGCGCCAAGCTTGAGCAGATCTTTGGCCCATCGATGGGTTTCTGGCAGCGATCTTCCAGGATTAATGCGATGCAGCCATGCAATCTCGGTTGCGAGGGCATCGCATGGGCCAGGTTCGCGATCCGTGACACAATAGCGCAGGCCGCGAGCGTATGCTTGAAGAGCGCGAAGCGGTTCCTCCAGCAGAAGTCGCAGGCGCCCCGCCATGAAGTGGGCACCGGGCAATTCGGTTCCGGCGGCTTCGTGTTCTTCGCAGGCGCGCAGGGCGCTGCGGATGGTGGCGCGAAAACTGGCGAGCAGTCCGCTCCCCTGAGCGAAGTGGAGTTCGAAGCCGAGCATTTCGGCGAGGTAATAGGGGTTGTCCGGCTCCAATTCCACGGCCTGGGCCCAACAGCGGCGGGCCTCGTGTGCATCGGACTCGACTGGCTCGAATGACCATCCCAAACGAGCGAGGGCGCGGGCGCGAACACTACGAGCACGGCGCACGTTGGGTACGGCGGAAGTCCACGGTTTCTCCAAATCAGTGATAACCTCGTTGAGGTAGTTCTGACCGCGCCGATAGTCCGCAGCTGCCGGTGTGGTTCGGTTTGCGCGGCATAGCGCCAGACCCAGTTCCGAACGCAGTTCGAGCCCTAGCAGCCCGTTCGTCGCGGCGTGAGGATCAAGCAGCTGCACGATTTCCGTCCATTTACCTTGGATGCCAATAAGCCGGGCGAGCTTCAGCGCTATCCCCGGTTTATTGCCAGCATCGGCAGTCTCAAGCAGCAGACGTTGGACGCCGATTTCTTTTTCCACGTCATCCTTGCCGGCGTTTGCGGCGTAGTTGGCGATCATGCCGTCCAATTCGGCAGCTAGGTTGCTGAATCCGCGATCGCCTTCCTCCATGACCGCAGCGAGCAGATTTCCCCTTCGCTTGATCTCGGCTGAGTGTTTGAGCGGGGTCTTGTACATCCTGTCATGCAGAGTGTCTGCCCACGCATGCTGGACCCAGGTACGCACCTGCAGCTCCGCGCAGCGATTGCCGATGGCAGCGCGTTCCTCCGGCTTGAAATCGAGCGTGCAGTCTGCAGGCACCTGGATGATGAAGTGCATGTCCCGGTAGCCGAACTGGTCGGTCTTGAGCGCGGTAGTCTTGTCGTCCCGCTCCAGCACGCGGAAATGTTGCTCCACGAAACCGCATACTGCGCCGACCTGTTCGAGCGTTTGCACAATCACGCGTCCACCGCACAGGTCCGTGAGCTGGTTGACGGGGTCGGGATACTTCTCGAACTTGCGCACGCATTTCTCGGCAAAGCTGGAAACTGATTTGGCTCGGGCTTGCACGATTGCCTCAGGGATCGCCGCCGCACAGGCCTTTTCGAGCACGCGGCGCAATGCGTCCGCGTAAATCTTGTAGCGGGGAAACTCAAGAACGTAGGCTCCGATCTGGCGACGATGGGCTTCAGGGGTGAGGGCGGAAGGCATGGGGGGGCGGGGTTAATGGCGGACAACAGAGGCAAAACCGAAGAAAACGTGGTTTGGCTACACGGACGCGGTCTTGCGGCGGCTGTAGGCGAGCACGAAGTCGGTCACCTGTGGAACCAGGTTGAACCGTCCCAGTTCTGCGAGCGGAACCCATTCGAAGGCATCATGCTCATCGCTGAGCCGCACTGCGCCGGAGATAACGCGCGCCTCCGTGCAGAGCAGGACAACATTGACGGCAGGCATTTCGAAACTGGTCGCACCCGCAAGTCCTGTGAGCTCGATCTGCAGGCCGGCCTCTTCGGCGGTTTCGCGGAGCGTCGCCGTGGCGAAATCCTCGCCGGGATCCACCTTGCCGCCAGGCCACTCCCAGCAGCCGACGAAATGCTTGTTGGAGGCGCTGCGTCGAAGCAGCAAGCAGCGATTTTGTTCACCGAAGATCACGGCCTTGACCGCGAGGCGGAACGGCTTGGCAGGGGGCATAGGCACTACAATGGCGCAGGTACGGCTCGGGTTGAAGGCAAAAACCGCACAAGTCTGCAAATTTCATGGAGACGCGACGCCATCGTCGCGTTTCAAGGGAAATGCGGAATTCGGGCTTCGATTCTCCGAGGGATGGCTTACCCCGCCAAGCAGGGGAAATTCACAACATGCGAAGTCGCTGTTCTGATGCCGACCGCCTTTGAACCTAGATTCCGAAATGGGAGCGGGATCCACTCGCTCGCGCTCGCGGCTACGAAGAGAGGACGCCCCAACTACGGAGTTTGAATGGGGCCGCCCGTATAGAGGACGGAGTTCGCCACCCGCCGAAACACTGACCGTGCGATCAGGGACGATGATGCCATCCCCGAGTGGCAGGCGCTCAGTGAGACCAAACAGACGCCGGCGTCCAGACCGCGTCGCCAATGGAGGGAAATCAGGCAATCGGTGAGTCCTCGGTGCCAGTGAGCGAAGACGCCTGATTTGAAGTTTCGGCACATGCCAGGGCAGGACCGGGTTTCATACCATTCTTGGTAGGTTCGGTGATTTTCCTGCGAGCGACGATCACGCTGACCGGCCCGATGCATTTTCGCGGCTTCAACCGACCGCTGACACTATGCAGTCATTCTCGCCCTCTGTTAGCATGAAGTGCCAAACCCAGGGGTTCCAGCCCCAGGTCGATCGGTTGTCCCCAGTCGTGTCCGGGATTCAACCGCTCTTCGTCGAACCAGGCATGTATCTCTCGCGAATTCCGGGACACGCGCGAGGGTCAGTGCTGCACCTTGCTGATGACGATGCCGAGTCGTTCGATGGACTCATGCACGGGCTTCAGGCCGCGGAATACCTTCTGGATTTGGGCGCGGCCCTGGTCCGGCGGCAGCTCGTTGTCGATGTCATCGAGCGCCTTCATGGCCGCCGCCAGGCTTCCCTGTATCCTCTCGATCTCCCGATTCCAGTCGGCCGCCCGCGTCCCTCCCTGGATCGATTCCACCTTGCTCTGAAACTCCTCGATAACGTTCATGATCTGGACCGACGCCATCATCTTGGCGATGAACGTGGGCATCGCACTCAGGTCGACCTTCGGGCGTTCACGCACTTCGATCTCAATGTCGGTGATTGAATCGTGGGCGCGGGACCAATTGCGCCGGTCGCGGCGTTGATGCGCGAGCCGGCCCTCGGCCTCAACCTTGTCGATCAGGCGCGCGAGCGGTTTGGCGCGGGCGAGCCGCTTGCGGGCGACGTGCAGACGCCGCTTGATCGTGTTCCCGTTCTCACCCTGCTCCTGAGACGCGCTCTCCGCTTTCGCTGTCATCTCGCGGAGACCCTCGAGACAACGCGCGACAACCTGCTCAAACTCCTTGAGCGTTGGCTTCATCAGGTCGGCTGGCGGCGCCAGCACATGGCGCAGCTGCCGAAGCGCAACCTGGATCTCCTGTCGCTCGACGGGTTGTTGTTCGAACGAATGCTCAACGTTCTGAAGACGTTCCATCGCCCGGGAAAGACGCTCGCGATTGTCCGGCCCCGCCTGAAGCAGCAGGCCGAGGAGCTGCCCCATGAGATTCTGCGATTCCTCACGCAGCTGCTCGACGGGCGGCACTTCGGGAACGGTGAAACGCACGCTCACGCTGGTGCGCGCCACCTCGCGCCCTTCGCGCGTGCGAACCATCGCCTGGCCTCGAATCTGGTTTTTCTCCGTCACTTCCAATTCCAGATCGACGAAGGAGCCGCGGCCGGCTTCGGGCGGAATGTTTTCAATCCGGACTTCACCGATCGCATCCTGCTCCTGAAAGAGCTCGAGGGTGATGTTCGGGTTGTCGTTGTCCCGTTGGAATGTCTGCTGCACTTTCGCGGGCAGCGCGGCTCCCTCTGCGGCGAGCGGAACCAAACCGTCAAAGGTGAGAATATTGAGCGTCCGGGGCAGGACGGTTGTGACGGTGGAGGTCTCGGCCGAGGCGGCTTGATAGGCGACGGAGAACGCATGGTCGAGGACAGTGTCACCGGGCGCCCGCTGAACAGTCAGTTGAAACTGGCTCGGCGTGTCGTCCGACAGCTCCACCTGCTCAAAGAGGAAACCGCCTTGCTCGTCCAGCGGGGCCGGACCGCGCAGATCGCCATTGGGCAACCGGAGCTGGACCGTCAGTGCCTCGCTGGGAGGTGCGCCGGTGTGCTCTGACAGCCGGCCTGGAATGGTCAGGACTTGCAGGACCGAGATTTCCGGAACGTCCAGCTGGAGTTTGAAACGGTCACCCCGCACCTGCGTGGGCAATACCATCTTGGCGTGGATGGCGGCACCCGCGCCGACGCACAGATCGGGATAAAAAAGTTTGGGGTTGGTTTGAGGGAAGGCCTTTTTCAGGGTGGCCTTCACCCAAGGGGCGTAGGTCGAGCCGCCGACCAGGAGCACCTCGTCCAGGTCGGTCACATTGACGCCCGCCTTTGCCAGCACGCGCTGGCAGCATTCCACCGTGCGGTCTAGGTAAGGTTGAATCAGGGCTACGAACTGCTCGCGCGTGATGCGCTCATTGACCTGCACAGGCTTGCCGTTGGCATCGACGAGGATGTCGCGGCACCTGAAATCGACGGGCGCGGTGTCGCTGCCGGCCTCGGCCAGCGCGATCTTGACCTTCTCTGCGAGGCGGAGGAGTCGCATCAAGCGGCCTCGGTCTGCGGGTTCAGACTCGTCGAGCTCGATCTGACGGCCCTGGGCCGCCAAGCGCTGGCGCACCCAGTGGACAAGCTCGCGGTCGAAGTTGTATCCGCCCAGCAGGTGGTCGCCGTCGAACGCGCGCATGTCGATCACGCCGCAGCTGCGGACGAGATAGGTGACGTCCAGTGTCCCGCCGCCGAGATCATAGGTGAGGACCCGAAGCGGGTCCCGCCGGTCGGTTCGGGTGTAGGTGAGGGCCGCCGCCACCGGTTCCATCAGCATCTGTTCGGGCAGCGACATGTCGAATCCGGCATCCGCCGCCGCTTCGCGGGTTTCCTCCACGGCGCTGCGGTCAAAATACGCCGGATGGGTGACAACCGCGCGCGTGACGGGGCGTCCCAGCGCCTGTTCGGCGCAGGCCTTCATGTAGCGCAGGAATTCGCGGGCAACGTCTTTCGCGACAACCGCGCCGCTTTGCAGGGGGATCGCTTCCTTCGTTCCAATCTTGCGTTTGGAGAACATCACTGGCGCGCAGCCCTCCTCTGATCTCCGCAGGGCGTCGGTGCCGAACAGGTAGCGCCCAGGGTTTTCCGGATCGTCAAGCATGACCGACGGGAATGTGGGTTCCGCGTAGGGCGTGGGAATGATGGTGACGTCGCAGTCGTCAAGGTAAATGGGCGGAGGGTATCCCTCTGCCAGCTCCACCTTGCCGTTGACGGCGAGGACGCTGAACGTTGTTCCGAGATCAATGCCGATGTCCATGGGGCGTCTTTGCGTAAGGCTCAGATTTCCTTGTCCGCTTCGTCGGCCCGTTTGCGGACCTCGGCGCACGGCCGGATTGCCTGCCTCAACTGCGCCATCGCCTGCTTGGGATCGGCGCCGTCGGCCACCTTCTCGATCGCTTTGTCCATCTGCGTCAGCATGGATTCGAGCCCGTCCAGACGCGCCCGGATCCTGGTGGGATAACGCGGAAGGTTCCGAAGGTCTTCGTGTTTGTTTTGGACATAGGTGCGCAGCTGGTCGACCTGCTGGCGGGCCTGATCCTTGAGGGTGACCGTATCCGGGGTCTGCTCTTCCTTCTTATCAGTGTCCGTGTCGCAGATTTTTTGGATGCGGGCGTGCAGTTTGGCGAGGTTGTCGTTTGAGAGGCCCCACTTCTTGTGGTTTTTGGTTGTGTAGGCATCGTTTCCTTCTGTCTCGATGCGCTTGAGCAGCGGTCGCAACGGCTCCACCTGCGGATCTGTTCCCTTGCTATCAAGCAGGTCTTGAGAATGTTCGATCAACTGGCGGAATTGGGCGCGCGGCGGATTCATGTCTTCAGCCGGCGGATTCACCAAGGCGTTCATTTCCTTGAGGGCGGCGTGGATTTCCTGCTTGTCGGGTGCCTGCTCCGCGAAGAGCCGTTGCAGTTTGCTGCTGAGTTTGCGGCCCCTGCCGGCCAGCCTCAGTCGTTGTTCAGGATCGTCGCTCAGCGCCTCGAGTTGCTCCCGCTTGGCCTCCAGGTCGTCAGACTGCGCGCGCAGGTCGGCGAGATCCGGCAGCTTCATCGGTGGAAACTTGATCTGGATCGGACGCTGCGCGGCTACCACGCCCGTCCGGCTTTTCACCGTCACCGTGCCCTTCATCTCATTCTTTTCTGTGATTTCGACCGTAAGCACGACCTCACTGCCCACACCGGCGTCACTGGCGATTCCCTGAATCTCGATTGTAGAGATCAACTCGTCGCCCTGAAAAACCTCGATATCAAGGGTGGACTCCTCGTGCAGGCGCTTGCGTGCGATCTCACATTTGGCAGGGAGCAAAGCCCCCTCCTCGGCGAGCGGCTTCATACCGTCCTTCGTGCGGATGTAGATCGGTTTCGGCAAAACCGTGTAGATTTCCGTGACCGCGGCACCTTCAGGAGCGTAGTTCACAGAGAAGGGTTTGGTCAGGCGCGACAATCCGTTGGCATCTGTGATCTCGATGCTGAAATCGCTTGATCCATCCTCTTGCAGCGCGATTTCTTCAAAAATGAAACGGCCATCGGTCCC
>PMKA01000340.1 GCA_003157575.1 Opitutia bacterium | reverse complement strand
TGCGGCCAACTCGCCCAGAAGCCGCGACTGGGGGCGGGGCTGTGTTCGGCGACGAGTAGCACGGCGCCGCCCCACTCTCCACCGACGGCGAAGCCCTGAATGAACCGCAGTACCACCAGCAGCGCCGGGGCCCAGTAACCGATCTGGGCGAACGTCGGCAGACAGCCCATCAGAAAGGTGGCCGCACCCACCAGCAGCAGGCTGAGCTGCAGCAGCTTCTTGCGTCCGTACCTATCTCCGAGTTGGCCGAAAACGATGCCGCCGACCGGGCGGGCGGCGAAACCGACGGCGTAGGTGACGAACGCGGCGAGGATCGCGTCGAGCTCGTTGCCGCCCTTCGGGAAGAACACCTTGCTAAACACCAGCGTGGCCGCGGTGCCGTAGAGGAAGAATTCGTACCATTCGACGACCGTGCCGGCCATGGAAGCCGCGACCACTCGGCGAAGGTAGGCCGACGCCTTGAATCTATTGGGCTGCAGTTCCTCACGGACGCTCATCGACCGTATCTCCTTGTCGAGCCGCCCACCGGTTTTCGCAGGTCATGTGGCGGTGTGCTGGCGGATCGGAGCGTACTCGCTGGCAGGGTGTCCCGCAGGACGAATGCGCGGCGGACGTTTGCCTTCTGGCGTTCCTCATCCGGCGCAGAATTCCCACCCGTCACGGCAAGTTCGGCGTGGGTCGTGTTGTCCATCTAATGGAGCGACAACGCGCCCAATGCGCTAACCGACTGCTTGCGGGTGTCTCACCCCGCGAGGCTTACGTTCGGTTTGATTTCCTCGATCACCCACTGCGCGTGGTCCATGTACGCCTCCACACCCTTCAGCCGGGGCGCGGGGACCGAGCTGAACGTCACGCCGAGTTCGGCAAATCGGCACAGCTGGTCGATGATCTCTTGCTTGCTCATCCCGGGACGATAGTTGGGGTCGTCGGTCGAGACGTGGCCCTCGCCCACTCTGCCCATGCCTAGCGGGTACATGACGTCGAACGGTCTGCCGTCGTACGTCGGCTGTGATTTGATGAAGTCGATCTTGGCCGGAATGTCTTCGACCTGTAGAAGAAACGGCCACCAACCAGATGCGAACCGCGCTGCCCGTTTTAATGCCGCGTCCGCGTCCCCGGCAATCCAGATCGGCAAATGCGGGCGTTGCACCGGCTTTGGTGCGAACGCGATTGCGTCGAAGGACACATACTTGCCGGCAAAGCTCGGCGACTCGTTTGTCCACAGTTCGATCATCGCCGCCAGGTACTCGTCGGCGATACGTCCCCGCTGGTGGAAGGGAACTCCGAGGACATCGAATTCCTCTGCATCCCAACCTACTCCGAACGTCGCGGTGATGCGGCCGCCGCTCATCCAGTCTGCGGTCGACAACGCCTTGGCCAGCACAACCGGATGGTGCAACGGCAGGATCGTTACGCTGGAGTTGACCCGGATCCGCTGCGTCGCTCCGGCGATGAACGCCTGGCCGACTGTCGAATGCAGATAGTGCGGGCCTGACAGCTCCAGATGCGAATGCGGAACGACGAAATGCTCCGGGACCGAAATCATGTCGTAGCCCAGCTCGTCGGCACGTTTGACCATCGCCGCTTGCTGCGGTCCTGTCACCCCAAATTCCCAGTGTGCTGTGATCGCCGGCAACTCAAGCGTGTGCGGCAGCGCGAACGCCAACTTCATACCGCCATGATGTCCGGTCGACAGTTGCCTCCGCCCGTTGGGGGCCCAAGAGTGTTGAGTGCATCGTCGTTGACTTCACCAGTGGGTCGCGGTGCGAGTTCGTGCTCAACGCACGCGACGATCTATCGATCTTCGCCGACGGCGCCTTTGATTTCGTCTTCAGCTTCCTCGTGCTTCAGCACATGCCGCCGCCCTTGGCGGAGAGTTACCTGCGTGAATTTGTTCGGGTCTTGAAGCCAGGCGGAATTGGCTACTTCCAGATGCCCAAATACTCACGGAATCCGGTGAAGCGGATTCTGATGAAACACGCGCCAATCGAGGCGCTGTTCTGGCTTCTGCGGCACCGCAGCCGCCAACCCTTCCAGATGTACGGGCGCGATCTCGACGAGATCGTCGCCGTAATTGATAGGGCTGGCGCAGATGGAGTGAGGCGTCCGAACAGAGTCCTATGGAAGAGAGTTTTGGCTCGACCACAGGATAGTTCTGCGGAAACGGTTGTGGCGTTTCGGGCGAAGGTCCACGCAGTTAACGGCGTTGCTTCGATTATCCCGCGGCCAATGGCCGTGCGACAAAGGTAGGACGGAATCCGTGCTGCGGCCCGGCGCGGCCGAAAGATCGGCCCATCTTGCCGCCGCCACCTCATCTTGGGCCGCGGCCACCACGGTGGTGGTCGAGGTCGCGCCCGCCGCGTTGGCCGTGTTGATCGCCTGTCCGAATCCGGTGAAATCCGCCGACGCTACAGCCAACGCCTGAGGTGCTGCGATCACATAGGATGCCATCGCCGGGGGCAATCTCCCCGGGGGGACGCGCAGAACAGTCGTCAAGACAGTCCGCGGAACGCTACGCGATTGGATCGGAGTGGTGGCTACTTTGGCGATCGCCATTGAAAGTTCATATGGCCTCGCCTCGTTCCTTTACCGCAGCAGGCGGACCCGGATGGGTAGGTCGAGCTCGGACCAAGCGCGGTCGGCGGTCAATACCTCGGCGGGGGTGCTGCGGAGCGTCAAGGCGAGGCAGCAGCGATCACCCACCGACAGGCCACGTCCGCCAGCCAGGGACCGCATGGCGCCGGCCAGTTCGGCATCGGCTTCGGTCAATGGCTCGATCGTGACGCCGGCGGCGGCGAGCAATTGACGGACCCGGCTGACATCGAGATCGGCGTCAANNACGAGTGCCAGCACCGCAGACGCATCCAGGACCGTCACTCGGCCTCAGCGGCCAGACGACGATCAGCAAGCAATTCCTCGACAAGTGAGCGGTCCTCTGGAAGTTCGGCGCCCAGGGCCCGTAGCTCAGCCACGGCGTCCTGCTGGCGTTCGAGCGTCAGCCGTCGTCCAGTTACATGCAGGTGCAAGCGATCACCGGGAGCCAGGGACAGCGCGGTCCGGATGTCTGCCGGGATCACTAGCCGACCTTGCTGGCCCATTACCAATGTGGCATCCATAGCCCGATCATGCCACGTATCATGTCGGTGTGCCACAACCGTGGCGATCGCGGTGCGCTATCGGTAGTGATCGTAGGTATGCAGCGAGGCTGGAGGGCTGAGTTCGTGACGCGCCCCCGCCAGGCTTGTGCCTCTGCTCAGCCACGC
>PMKA01000155.1 GCA_003157575.1 Opitutia bacterium | reverse complement strand
CTGTCCAAGATCGAGGCCGGCCGGCTGACGCTGGAGACAACCGATTTTGACCTTTGGGAGGTGGTCGAGAGTGCGATCGAACTCCATGCTGCGCGCGCCGCCCAGAAAAAGTTGGAGCTTGTCACCCAAATAAGGGAGGACGTTCCGTCCCTTCTGCGCGGAGATCCGCTCCGCCTTCGCCAGGTGCTCCTGAACCTCGTCGGCAACGCAATCAAGTTCACTTCATCCGGCGAGGTGTTCCTTGATGTTTCGCTGGACCGCCAGGACAACACCACTGCGGACGTGCGTTTCGAGATTCACGACACAGGGATAGGCATTGAAAAGGAAGTGCTCCCCCGCCTTTTCCAGGCTTTCACCCAGGCGGACGACTCCACCACCCGGCGCTATGGCGGGACCGGATTGGGCCTCGCAATCTCCCGCCGGATCGTGGAAGCCATGGGGGGCAACATCAGCGTCCGCAGCACGGTCGGACAGGGATCTGTGTTTTTCTTCACGGTCACGTTCCTTAAGCACGCGGTGATTGCCGAGAGCAACGACGTCGAGCGCGCGAGCTTGAAGGGGCTCCGGGTGATGATCATCGACGATAACGAGACCAACCGCAAAGTGCTTCATCACCAACTGGACCGTTGGGGTGTCGAAAACCTCGCAGTTTCCGACGGCCCCTCGGCGCTCGAGGCGCTGCGGACGTCCGACATTTCCGGGAACTCCTATGACATTGTCCTGCTCGACATGCAGATGCCCGAGATGGACGGGCTCATGGTGGCGGAGGCCATCCGGATCGCGAAGCTGGCACGTCCGCCCCGGCTGGCCATGCTGACATCGATGGGCGACCGCCTGAGTTCAGCAGAACGGGCACGCCGCGGCCTCGATGCCTGTCTCATCAAACCCGTCAAACATACCCAGCTTATCCATTGTCTGGCTTCCCTCGCACAGGGGATGCGCAGGGAGTCCAGCCGGCTTGGGGAAGGCGACCGGCGCCGGACTTTGTCGCCCGCGCCGTTCATGGCCGAGCGGGGGGCTGTTGCAGTCCTTGTCGCGGAAGACAATGCGGTGAACCAGAAGGTCGCGCAGCTCCAGCTGAAGAAGCTCGGGTTCTCCGCAGATCTCGTCAGCGACGGCCGTGAGGCGGTGCGCGCCTTGCACGCGAAACCCTACCGGATCGTGCTGATGGATTGCCAGATGCCGAACANNATGCCGGAGATGGACGGTTTCGAGGCGACGCGCGTCATTCGCGCGGAAGAAGCCGCAGGGAAGGCGTCCTGGCCCGTGCCCGTGCGTGTGATCGCGATGACCGCCAATGCGATGCAGGGCGATCGCGAAGCCTGTCTCGCCGCCGGAATGAACGACTATATTTCCAAACCGGTGGCGTTGCGCGAACTCATCGCCGCGATGAGCCGGCAGACCGGCGGCAATGCAGAATCCGATCTTCCTCCGGACAACGTCGTGCCCATGGCAATCTGATGTTGGCCTTCTTTTGAACCGGGAGCGCCATCCGGCCGCCGCTATTTCGCAACCTCCATCGCGAGCTGCTGGCAGCCCCGAAAGTCCGTCTTGCCCGACCCCAACAGCGGAATGTGATCCACCCGCCGGATGATCTTCGGAATCCAAAGGTTCGGCAGACCCGCCTTGAACAGACGCTCCCTCAGGTCATCGCCGTTGATCTCGATCGCCGTCAACAGCACGATCGCCTCCCCCTTCGTCGTGTCCGGCACGCCGATCACCACGATCTGCGGCGTCTCCGCCTGTTCGATCTGATAGACCTCGAGGATCTTCTGCTCAACCGTGCCGTGCGGCACCATCTCGCCGCCAACCTTGGAGAAGCGGGATATCCGGCCTTCGATGAAGAGAAAACCCTCCTCGTCGAAACGCCCGAGATCCCCGGTGACAAACCAGCCGTCCCGGAGCGCCGCGCGTGTCTTCTGCTCGTCCTTCAGGTAGCCGCTGAATATGTTGGCCCCGCGAAACCAGACGATCCCCGTCGAGGTCAGCGGCAGCTCATCCCCGGTGTCGGGATCCACGATCCTCGCCGTCATGCCCGGAAGCATCCTTCCGACCGAGCCAAGCCTG
Organism: Opitutia bacterium; assembly: GCA_003157575.1. GTDB lineage: Bacteria > Verrucomicrobiota > Verrucomicrobiia > Opitutales > Opitutaceae > Fen-1467. The sequence continues at coordinate 2,978 of PMKA01000155.1, read as the reverse complement.
TGGCCGCAGTGGGCCTCCATCCCCCGCTCCTTCTTCCGGGAGGCCGGCATGTTAAAGTTGGTTATGGGCGTCGTCTCGGTGAGCCCATAGCCCTGCAGCAGCTCGACGCCAAACCGGTCCCTGAACGCCTCGTGGAGTTCAATCGGCATTTTTTCCGCTCCCGAAACCGCAAAACGCAGGGAGCTCATCTCGCGCCTGTCCGCCTTCTTCAGCAACGGCCGCAAAAACGTGGGCGCCCCCACGAGCACGGTGACCTTTTGTCCGGCGATCGTCTCGGCCATCTTTCGTGTATCCAGGGGGCTCGGAATGGTGACAATCCGGCACCCTCGCAAGATCGGGTACCACAGTGTCGCCGTGGAGCCGAAGCTGTGGAACATCGGCAGGCAGGCCAGAAGGGTCTCCTCCTTCGGGAGGATGGCCGTGGCTGAAATCTGCGCGCAGTTTCCGAGAATGTTCCGGTGGGACAGCGGCACTCCCTTGGGCTCGCCCGCCGTGCCGCTTGTGAACAGGAGCCCCACCTCCTCACGACCCCCCTCGTGGGGAAGCCTGAGGAGATTCGCGATGAACTTGCCCGGAAGCAACCACACCGCCGCAAGCCATTTGAGGATCGCCGGCTTGCCGCAGGCCATGATCTCGTTTTTCAGATCGCGCGTATCCTCCGGCCACGGGAAATTGGGCACTTTTTTCTGCACCGCCTCCGCCGTGAGCACCGTCGTCACCTCGCCGAGACGCAGACTCGCTTCAATTGCGGCGCGTCCGGCGGTGAAGTTGAGGTTGACCGGGATCTTCCCCGCAAAAAGAACGGCCAGATTCGCCACGCAACAACCTGCGCTCGGGGGAAGAACGATTCCGACCCGGCGACCGGGAATCGTCGCGGCGATCCTGTGCGAAAGCGCCGCCGAGACCGCAAACAGCTTCCCAGCCTTGAACGCGGTCGGCGCCGCCGTGCAGTCGACCACCTGCGTCTCCCACGGCCTGCGCGCAAGCGAGCGCACGCATTCGCGGCCGAGGTTGCCCTGCAGCTCGGGCCGTTCGCTGAAGGCCTCCTCTCCAAGGTCGTACAACGCCTTCCGCACGGTGATCCCGTCGATGTGCTCGCCCGCCAGCGGCCTGCCGATCAGCACGGTCACGGGACAGGGCAGCCGGTGATGGTGTTGTTTCCAAAAGTATTTTTGTCCGGAGAACGCGAACATCCGGCTCCACAGCCGGTCCAGAAACACGGGCACCACCGGAACGCACGCCGCGTGTGCGATCGGCTCGAAATCCTTGCGGATCTCCATCAAAACTCCGGAACGGCTGATCTGAACCTCGGGGAAAACGCATACAAGTCTTCCCTCTTTCAGTTTTTCGATGGCCTGCTTCGACGCAGCCCTCGCCTGGCGGGAACCGACGACGCGCACCCCCGTGGCCCTCATGGCGAGTCTCAACGTCGCCGGCAGCCTGCCTCCCGCAAAAGCCATGAACAGCGTGCGGCGCGGGAGGACCACCTGGAGGATCAATGCGTCGATGTACGACACATGGTTGCACACAAGCAGCGCGCCGCCTGACACCGGCAGGTTTTCGGCCCCCTTCACCCGCACCCGGTAGAACATCGCGCTCAGTCCGCGCAGCACGAGGCTGAACGAGTGGTGCACGGTGTGGCGGAGCGAATAGAGCAGCCCCGCCAGGGTGAGCCCGGCAAGGAGGAAAAACTGGGTCGACGGGCTGAGATCCAGATAATTGTCGCCGGCAGTCGCCACGAACACGTTGCTCCCTGCGAAGCCCGCCAGGCTGTCCAGCAGGCCCACGGCGGCAAGTATCCGGCCCCGTCGATAGTCGCCCGCCTCCCGCTGGATGAACGCATACAGCGGAACCATGAACAGCCCCGAGCCAAATCCCGCGATGCCAAGCCACACGTGAAACGCCACCGCCGGCGTGTGGGCCGTGAACCCCAACGCCGCCATGGCCAGGCCCAGCAGGAGGCCCCCGATCGGAACAAGGCCGAGTTCGACGCTTCGCCGCGACAGCGCTCCGGCGGCGAGATTGCCGGCGATCGCGCCGACCCCGATCATGAGCAGCATCACACTCGTCGCCGTGCCCGAGCCGACTCCATTCTGATGGGCGTCGGCGCCGATCTGCGAGCAGACCAGGTTCACATAGGAGCCGAGGCCGTAGAAGATCATGATCCCGACCGTCGCGCGCAGGATCGGCCTCGCCCGCCACAGCTCCCTGATCTGGGCGCCGTGCCGGATAAACAGGCCCGCAGAGAACGGCTCGGCCGACTGAGGTTCGGTCGGCCGCATCAGCAGCGACACGGCCGAGGCAAGAATTGAGGACACGCCCAGGATCACCGTGGTCCAAAATGCTCCCTGCCATGGACCGCCCTTGAGCGTGGCCCAGTAATCGAACATCCATCCTCCAAAATAAGCGCCAAGCAGTATTGCGGAGACCGAAAGCATTTCCATCAAACCCACCGCCCGCGAGAGCCTTTCGGCGGGAACATATTCGAGGAGAATGCCGCGCTTTGCAGGTGCGAACACGGCCATCTGCGTAGCAAGCAGGACCACTCCGACGATGGCGACCGCCAGCTGATGATACCATAGCGCCACCGCCAGCCCGGCAAACACAAGGATCTGCACCACCGTCGCGATCTTCAGCACCCGGCTCTTTGCATACCGGTCCGTCACCCAGCCCGCCATCGGCGCGAACAGCACGAGCGGACAGGCGATCAACGCACAGATCAATCCTTTGTGGCCGTCGGCATCCGTCCCGGCCATCACGCCGGGGAATTGCACCAGCGCGAGAAGCATCAGGTTGGCCGCGCTGCTGTTGAAAGTTTCCTGTGCCTGCGCGACCAGGAGGCCTGCCAACGAGCGCGCAGAGGATTTCGGGTGGGGCATGGAGTGGGCGAAAGGAGAGTTATGGCGGAGAAGACGGCGGTATTTCAAGCGCAGACGCAGGCGGCGCCCCCCTTGGCCCAGGGTTGATTCGTGCCGCGC
>PMKA01000251.1 GCA_003157575.1 Opitutia bacterium | reverse complement strand
ATTTTTGATCACTCAACATGAGTCGAGGATCAGCAGCGCCGGAGCCAGGTACTTCTTCAACTCAGCTTGGAGGCGATGAGTGGCTTGGGCGGCCACCAAGGCGTTGATGGCATCAATCGCGGTCGTGAAGAGCACGGCGTGGCCGTCTTGCGCGGCGGCGTAGCCGAGGGCGGTGGCGAGGTGGGTCTTACCCAGCCCGACCCCGCCGCAGAAGACGGCATTGGTGTGCTCGGTCACGAAGCGCAGTTCGAACAGATGGCGGATCTGCGCCTCGTTGATTTTCTTGGGCCAGTCCCACTGGAACTGATCGAGGGTTTTGCACACCGGGAAGCGGGCGGCTTTGATGCGCCGCTCCCGGGCGCGTTGCTGGCGCTCGAGCGTCTCGGCCTCGATGAAGCGGCGCAGGAACTCGGCGTGGGACCAGCGCTGGGTGGCGGCCTCGGCCGTGAGCTCGCGATGATGCCGAAGGCTGTAGGCCAGGTTGAGGTATTTGAGTTGGTCCTCGAAGTTGAGGGCGTTGGTCATGGGCGGTAGGGGCTGAGGTCGGGAGCGGGCAACTCGAGCTGCAGCGCTTCGGTGGCGCGGGTCAGGTGCAACGGCCCGGCCTCGGGGAGCCGGCGGGCGCGTTGTTCGAGCAGGTTGAGGATGTAGTCGCTGGCGTAGGCGCCGAGTTGGTGAGCGTTTTCGATCGCCGCGCCCACGGCCGACGCGCCGTACGCGGGCACCAGCGCGAGGATGCGTGCGAGATGATGACCGGCGTTCATCCGGCGTTCCTGCAGGCCGCGATGGTAGGGGCCGGCGGCCGGGGAGAGTTCAAGGAAGCGCAACAGGAGTCGTTCGCGCTCGCCGCCGCGGCGGCGCTCCTCCAACTCACGCCGGTGATCGGGGTGGTCGAGATCGGCCCGTCGGGCGTAACTGCGGACGTGCTCGGCCACCAGCGTGGTGTCGGCGTAGAGCCGGACATAATCGCTGGACAACTGCAGCGTGAGCAAGGCGCCTGCGTGGCGCATCGGCACCGAGTAGCGATTGGTGTCGACCGTGACGCGGCAACGGCGCGAGACGCGCACCGGACGGGTTTGCACCGCCGGATAGGGCTGGGGATGCAGCGGCAGGAGGTGCGGCCGCTCCTCGGCGAGCCGGTCGATGGGGCGCACGCGGGTCTCGGCGTGGAGCCGCACGTTGGCCACCGTCTCCAGCCATAGGCGGACCGCGGGCGCCAGCTGCGCAAAGGCGCCGATCTCGCGCCCCAAAAGAAAACTTCGCTTCACATAGGCGACCGCGTTTTCGACGATCCCCTTCGATTGGGGATGGCGCGGCCCGCAGGCCTTGATGCGGAAGCCGTGGTGCCGGGCGAAGTCCATGTAGTGCGCGTTGAACACCGGCTCCGCTCGCGGGGCATGTGCAAGCACCGCGGTCTTGCAGTTGTCCACCATGACCTCATGCGGGACCCCGCCGAGTTTCTCGAAGGCGCGCTGGTGGCAACCCAGCCACCATTCCTGGGATTGACCGAGGGTAAACTCGACGTACATCCACCGGCTGTGGGCCAGGACCATGACGAAGAAGCTCAGTGCCCGCCGGGTGCCCTCGACCTCCACCGCCCCATAGCTGCCCCAATCGACCTGGGCGCACTGCCCCGGAGCAAACGTGAGGGTCAGGAACGCCGCGGTCTTGGGCGGACGGATCTGGCGCACGTAGTCCTTGAGGATCGAGTAGCCGCCCGTGTAGCCCTGTTCGCGCAGCTTGTGGAACAGCTGCATCGCGGTGAACGGGTGGCCGTCGAGCCAGCGCACGAGCGCGCCCTTGTGGGCGTCGAGTTTGCTCGGGCGCGGCCGTTGCGCCGCCGCGCTGCGCTCGTAGCGTTCGCGCGAGAGCCACAGCCGCACGGTCTGGGTGTGCAGGCCCAACTCCTGGGCGATTTGCGGCGGCGTGCGGCCCGCCGCCTGCGCCTGTCGTATCTGGCAAAAGGTGTCGTAGCCGATCATGGCGACACCTCCAGTCCGAGCACCTGATACAGCGGCGCCTCGTACGCGATCACCTGCGCGGCCACCAGCTGCCGGCGCGCCTCGGCAATGGCCTCCTCACTGAGCGAAAGCAGCCGCGCGAGCGTGCGGTCGGAGTAGTAACTGAGCCCCTGCTGGTCGCCAACGGTGACCAGCACCAGGTACAACGCCCAGGCCGGGGCGCAGGCTTTCATCAGATGGTTCCCGCGGACCAATCGCTGGTCCACCCAACTAAACTGGGGCGGCGTGCGCCGCACCCGATCCGAAACGATGAGATGTTTTTGCATAGTCGGGCCGGGGAACGTCGATGCCCAACACGGCCCGCCCGCGGGAATGCAGCGTGCGCGTCATCGCTGCGATGTCCTCTTGTAAGACCGATCCGGTGAGATGCGCGATTAGTCCCACGACCACCGGTGGTTGCGATTGGAAGAGATCTTGTAAGACAACGCGTTCGTCCGTGGCGGGTACCTTCGACCCACCAACGGGTTGTCCATTTGAGGCTTCTTGTAAGACAACCGGCCTCTTCCGACGCCGCTGCTTCCAGTAGCCAGGATGCCCCGCCTGCCACGCTCGCGCCCGCGCGGCGTTGTCCGCCCCGCGGAAGTAATCTTCGTTGCCCGGCTTCCTCAGCCAGGTCCGCTGGCTCGCCGACTTGCTGGCCGCCTGGCAGGGCTCCTTGCGGCAATACCGCTGCCGTCCGCGGTTGCGCGCGTCGGGCTCAAAAAACTCACCGCAATGCAGGCACTTGCACGATCCCTGGGGATGCATCGCCGCACATCCAATCGAGACCACCGTTCCGGCTCACGACATTGCCGCCGTCAACCCGCGACTTCGGTTCCGGGGGGAAGAAAAACCACCCACGGAAGAAGACAGTTCTCTTTGGAATAGCGGAAGAAGATCCACCGAAGAAAAGGTGACTTCCTGCCCGCCAGAATCCGACGGCTTCCTACTCGGCGGTTACATCTGGAAGAACCATCGGACAAAATCCCGACGCGGGGGGAGTTTTCCCGCAACGGTGGGGGCAATTGGATTGTAGCCGACTGGCGGAGCCTCGGGATCGTGCTGTGAGAGGATTATGAATTTCATCCGGTGTTTTTGCGGCGGATATTTCTCACCCTCTTCCTCCATCTTGATTACAATGCCGCGTTTGACGGAGATCTCTTCGATGATCTCGGCAAAGCTCGAAAAGTAGCCAAAAAGCCTGATGCGATGACGCACACTGAGTTCAGAGCGGAATTGCGTGGTTAGTTCTCCGGACTCCGCTCGCTCAAGGAGCTCGGCGGCCGGCGGCGATAGCGCTCTCGCTGCCTCTTGTGCGCCTGTTCCGTGGGCGTAACTCAGGACATCTGCCCACTCGGCAGTTCCGGAAATCGCGAGGTCAATTCCATAGAGATTGTCGCGCAAGCGAATCCGGAGGCCGGGACATTCGCCTTCGATTATCGCAAACGAACGTTTCAAGAGGTTTCTGAACCCTTCCTGCCCCAATTTCGCGCTCCCCGTTTGCTCCTGAAGCCATTTGGGGAAGGTCGTGAAGAACTCGGCGAGGTGGAATGGAATGAGGGTTTGCGAGCATATAGCCTCTTTCACGAAATCTCGAACAACATCAACAGAAGCAGGGGTGATTAGCGTTTCCATGGCACCCCACGTCTGACAACATCCAGCAGCCACGTCTGCATAGAACATCCTGCGCCGGCCTCTCCCAAGCTATCCAACCTCCGGTGCAACGTTACGGGAAGTTTGTTGTACCCAAAGCGTTAGTGCCCATTCGTGTCTAAGGGTGAATCCACGAGTTCTCGGATCTTCTTCTCAAGTCTTGGGATCACTTCGATCGGAGCTCCGGTCGCTTTCGACCGCTTCAAGTGATTTAGGGCACCGGCCCTCTTCCCTTCCTGGGCGTCGATCCATGCTAGATAAATGTGGCAATAGGCTCGGTCGACGTCGGTGTCGGTATGGTTGAGGACGTCGTCGCGGAGCGTCCGAGCCTCCGTGTTGCGCCCCAATTCAGCCAATACCGACCCCCGGGTCCCCCGAAGCGTGATGGAGTCTGGAGCGAGAAGGAGGGCCTCGTACGAATACCGATCCGCTTCACCAGCCCGCTCCCCCGGGCCCTGCGCCAACAACAAGCTGAGGTATTGGTCGATCAGTCGGACACGGTTTGGCGAGCCCTCAGGCTCCTGTTGAAGACTAGTTTCAAATGAGCGTCGCGCGCCGTCGTGGTCCCCCTGACGCATACGCCAGTACATCGAGAGAAGTTGAAGGGAGGCATTTCTTGGGTATTTCAGCAAGAGTTCCTTCAGGAAGGCTGCTGCTTGGTCCTGTGCTCCGCTCTTTGTGAGCCGTTCAAGAGTTTCGCCTTCGAGGATCAGTTTACGATTCTCGGGCAGTTGCCGGCGTCCTTTCCACAGTAGAAGCAACTGGAGACCGTCATTCGGGATGCGCTCTCCGGCCAAATCCAGCGTCGCAGGCAAAAGAGAAGACGCTACTGTATAGAATATAAATAGGAGAGCCGTGAAACACAGGAAACGAGTGAATGGAGAACCCCACACCCAGCTCCATGTTGGCTCGGAACGGATCATCAGCCAAACCACGGCGGCAAGAGACAATTCGGCGGCAATGCCGCCAAGAACGAATAGCGCTTGCCAAAACAGCGAACACGAACGAGCCGAAGGCACTGCCAACACCCGGCCATGCGTCGGCAGAAGTGACCATGCGTAGACGCAAGTTCCCTGCCTAAAGCGCCCAATCTTAGGCCCAGATCCCACAAGGAACGCTGTGGGGTGGTAACCGCCGATCCGCCCAGCGAGCCAATGACCAAGTTCGTGTATCCCAATGATAGCATGCATCAACACGAAACCGGCAAGGAGGAATCCGGGAACCTCCCAGATTGAAATCCCCATGTTGTCATCCACCGAAAGCGCGGCGAGTGGCCAAAACAGAAAGGCCAGCCAACCCCAGCGAATAGGATGGATTCTTCTCGGTGGAGCAGCCGGCGTTGGGGGTGATGACTCGCTGTTCACATGTCTGGCACGTCTGGTGAAAACCTAAAGGGCCGAAGCGGCAATCCCGCGGAAGTAATAGCACGGCACCTTTGCCACCTGCGTCTTCAAAAGCGCATCCCTCTGGGCGCTTGTGAGCGAACCTTCCGACCATAGACGGCCTTGTCGTCAGCACGCTCGTCTATGTCGACGATAGACAGCGAGATCCATGCAAAACCAATTAGGGACAGACAGATTAGAAGAACTCGATAAAGCGTCATCAGCGGCAGGCGATAAGGATGTTGTCCGATCTTCAGCAGAATGCTCAGCCGGGGCGATCAATCCGGGCGAGCAAATGAGACAATCTGGTTTTGTTCGCGGTGGTTGGTCCAGAAATTC
>PMKA01000508.1 GCA_003157575.1 Opitutia bacterium | reverse complement strand
ACTGCCAGCAGATGTGTCGCATGCGGATGAATGACCATTGGTTTGGCAAAAACTGCGCCGAAATGCGGGCGTGGCAGGCGGGGAACTTCGCGGTGGGTCCCGGAAAGGCCGTTGTGCAATGGCGTGCCGCCGGCCTTCGTTCCGGGGCGCAAAGGAAGCTGCAGGCGTTCGCATCGTTGACGACCGCGCCCCTGCGAACATCCTGACAGCCCCATGAGCCCGTGCCGATTCATCCTTGCAGCCGCGCTTGCGTGCCTCCCGCCGGCCGGGGCGTCAGCCGCCCGGGGTCCGGACCCGGCGGCGGAGATCGTGGCGCGTATCCGGGCGCCTGAGTTTCCAGCAAAGGATTTCCCGATCACCGACTACGGGGCGGCGCCCGGCGACGCGGCCGATTGCACGGCCGCGCTGCGCCAGGCCATCGCCGCATGCCATGCCGCCGGCGGGGGACGGGTGCGGGTGCCGGCCGGGGTGTGGCGCACGAGCGCGATTCACCTGCTCAGCCGGGTGAACCTGCACCTCGATGAGGGCGCGACGTTGCGGTTTTCGGCTGCGCCGGCCGACTATCTGCCGGTCGTGTTCACCCGCTGGGAAGGCACCGAATGCATGAACTACTCGGCGCTGATCTACGCATTCGAGCAGGAGGACATCGCCGTCACCGGCGCGGGCGTGCTCGACGGCAGTGCGACCGCGGACAACTGGTGGGCCTGGAAATCGGGCGCCCAGGCGGCGGCGCGCGCTCGGCTTCGCGAGATGGGCGAGCGGGGCGTTCCGGTCGCCGGGCGCGTCTTCGGGGAGGGCGGCTTTCTCCGGCCGAACTTCATCCAGCCGTACCGCTGCCGCAACGTTCTCATCGAGGGTGTGACGATCGTCCGCTCGCCGATGTGGGCGGTCAACCCCGTGCTCTGCACGAACGTCACCGTTCGCGGCGTGCACGTCGACAGCCATGGTCCGAACAACGACGGGTGCGACCCCGAGTCGTGCCGCGACGTGCTGGTCGAGCGTTGTGTTTTCGACGCCGGGGACGACTGCATCGCGATCAAGTCCGGGCGGGACGACGACGGGCGCCGCGTCGGCGTGCCGGCGGAGAACATCGTCGTCCGCGATTGCGCCATGCGCGACGGCCATGCCGGCGTCGCGATCGGAAGTGAGATCTCCGGCGGGGCGCGAAACATCATCGTCGAACGCTGCACGATGGACAGTCCGAATCTCGATCGCGCGCTGCGGATCAAGTCCAATGCCCGGCGCGGCGGCACGGTCGAGGGCGTCGTCATGAGGCAGGTGAAGGTCGGGCGCGTCGCGGAAGCGGTCCTCACCGTCGACCTTTTGTACGAGGAGGGCGCCAGGGGCGACCACCCGCCGGTCATCCGCGATGTCCGGTTGGAGGAGATCACGAGCGTGGCCAGCCCGAGGGTGCTTTGGATTGTCGGATTCCCGGGCGCCACGGTTGATGGGATTCGACTTTCGGACTGCCAATTCCGCGGCCTCACCGATGCGGATGTCGTCCGGGACGCCGGGACGCTCGAGTTTGACCATGTCCTGATCGAGCCGGCCGGCGGGAACTCCCGGTCGCGGTCCTCGATGGCCCCGTCGTCCGGTTCACCCCGCCCGTGAATCCCTCCGCCATGCTCAGCCCGCCCGCATGCTTCATGGCCGCGACCGTTGGGGCGATTTTCCTCCCTCCATTGAACCCGTTGGCGGCCTCCGAGCCGTTGGTTTGCGCTCGACTGCGCACCGGTCAACGCGAAGAAATCCCGCCGTGAAGCCTGAGGTGACGCTCGCAGACGTGGCCCGCAAAGCCGGCGTGCATCGCGCGACGGTCTCGCTGTCGCTGCGCAATCACCCGCGCATCCCGGTGGCCACGCGCGAACGCATCAGGGCCATCGCCAGCGAACTCGGTTACCGGATCAATCCGCTGGTTTCCGCGCTGATGCAGTCGCGCCGCACGGGCAAACCCGCCAAGCACACCGCGCTTGCATACGTCACGAACTATCCCACGCGCTACGGCTGGCATCCGGAGCATCACGACCGGCCCAACTTCTTCCCCGGCGCCGTCGAACGCTCCCGGGACTTCGGCTACAGGCTCGAACATTTTTGGCTCGCCGAACCCGGGATGACTCCGCACCGGTTCTGCGACATCCTTTCGGCGCGCAGCATCAACGGCCTCATCATCGGCCGTCTCCCGCCCGGCAAGAACTCGCTCGATCTGGAATGGGGCCGCTTCTCCTGCGTGGCGTTGGGCATGACCCTGCGTTCGCCGGTCATTGACCACGTCAGCGAGAACCATTTCGACACCGTCTGGCAGTCGATGGAGCGATGTCGCGATCGCGGCTACAGGCGTCTTGGCATCGTTTTCCCGGACGGCAACGACAGCCCGCGGGTCGGCCATCGCTGGCTCGGCGCCTATTTCATGCAGCAGCTCGGCTTCCCCGAGGGAGACCGTTTGCCGATTTGCTCCGAGAAACCGACCGACGAGCAGCATTTTCGCGCCTGGTTTCTAAAGAACAAGCCCGACGCCATCCTCGTCAACAACGCCCGCCTGCTCATCGAGTGGCTCTCGCGGCTCGGCGTCAGGGTTCCGCGCGACGTTGGCGTAGTCAGTCTTGAGCACCGGCGCGACTTCGACTCGACCGGCGTCTATTATGATCCCGCGAAGATCGGCGGGCTGGCGGTGGAGATGCTCGTCGGCCTCATGCATCGCAACGAGACCGGCATTCCCGCCGTGCAGCACGAAGTGCTCCTGACCGGCGAGTGGCGGGACAATGGCATGCTGCCGGCACGCCTCTGAGCGCCCCGGGGCAGGGGAGGGCGGGCGGCAGAAAAAGGCTGAAGTCGGGAGAGCTGAAATCGCACAAGAATCGGGACCGGAATAGTTTGGCGCAAGGTTCCGAAGACGCAAAGGTCGGCAATCGGAATCGCCCGGTCGCGACTGGCGGGCATCCGTTCGACAGGCTCACGGTCCTGCCCGCTTCCCCAGGTCGTAGGCCGGAAATATCGGCTCAATTTCAGAATATCGTCTTTCCTTGCGTCGATGACCGCGGCCCCGGTGGAATTCACAAATTAGTCAACGATGCGCGCAACACAGCGATTGTCCCGTTCCCGGGGCGGCCTTGCCTATCATTCATTTGGAATTTCGTGCGCCTTTCCCCTGCGCAGTGCCCCCCCGCTGTAACATTTAACCCCGCCTGTTGAGCCGCGTTCGGAGCCGAAACGTCGGCCTCGAGCTTCCCGGATATTGAGTTTGCCCGTCTTGCCCCCAGCCGCAGCGTTCGCAGCCCCCCTGCGACGTCAGTCTTGTCGCGGCCAACCTTGAACAACCAACCCAACGGATCGTCTGAACGCCATGAACCTACCCATGCGTACCCGCACTCTCCGCCGGCTGCTCGTCAGCCCGGCCTGCCTCGCTGCAATCGTCGCATTGCCCGCGTACGCCCAGCTAGCTCCCAAGGGAGACGCAACCGCCCCTTCTGAAGCGAACGCTCAAGCGCAGCCACCTCGGGCAACCCAGGTAGTCACCACCAAGGCCGGCGCCTCGGCCCCCGAGGAGGAGGTTGTCCACCTTTCGCCCTTCGAGGTGACTGCCGACAGCCAGAAGGGCTATTATGGAGCGAACACGCTTTCCGGCACCCGTTTCAACACGCAGCTGGCTGATCTCGCATCGTCGGTCACGGTCATGACGAAGCAGCAGATGAGCGACTTCGCGATGCTGGATATCAACGACATCTTCCTCTATGTGGCCGGCACTGAAGGCACCGGCACCTACACGGACTACACGGTCGATCGCAACGGCAGCATTTCGGACAACGTCCAGAGCAATCCGACCCAGGCGAACCGTATCCGCGGCATCGGTTCCGCCAACGTTTCCTTCGACAATATCGAGACGATGAACCGTGTGCCGCTCGACTCGCTCGAAGTGGATGGGGTCGAGATCAGCCGGGGCCCGAACGCCAACGTCTTCGGTCTGGGCAACCCGTCGGGCACGGTCAACCTGCTGCCGACCTCGGCCAATCTGACGCGCAACCGCACGGCGACCGAGGAGCGGGGCGACAGCTATGGCGGCTACCGCACGAGCCTCGACGTAAACCAGGTCCTTCTCAACGACAAGCTCGCCATCCGTGTCAGCGGCATTTTCCAGCACGAGGC
>PMKA01000414.1 GCA_003157575.1 Opitutia bacterium | reverse complement strand
GGCACCGGCCTGCCGAAATACAAGAACCTGCGGATCACGCTGCCCTTCGGCGCGGAACTGCCTCCGATCGAGGAGCAGCCGAAGGTCGTCACCGAGGCCGTCTGAACGGACCCGACGCGCCGCCGCGGCATCTGCTGCGGCTAAGGCGCCTGAAATTCCAGAGCCGCGGAGCAAAATCCGCGGCTCTTTTTTGTCCCGAATCCGCCCGCGCCGGATGGCGGAGTGGAGCGTCGAATGGCGAGCGTTCTTTTCGCGGCTTGCCCCGTTCTTTGATGTTAGACAAGTTGTTAGACATGAAGAACGCCACCGTCCGGGAAGTGCAGCACAAGCTCAGCCGCGTGCTGGCGCGCGTCAAACGTGGCGAGGAAATCATGATCACAAAGCGCGGCAAGGCGGTCGCCCGGTTGGTTCCCCTTGCCGTTGCGGAGGGAAAGGGTGGGGGCGAATGGCCGGATTTTGCGGGCCGGATGAAACACCTCTTCCCCGAGGGACCACCGCCTGGCAGACCCACCAGCGAAGTTGTCATGGAGTTGCGCGAGGAGCGGTCTTGATGATTTATCTCGATTCAAGCCTGGTTGTTAAGCTTTACGTGCTGGAAGCGAATTCGCAGGCGGTGATCGAGTTCGTCGGAACAAGAAGGGAGCCGATGGTTGCAACCCGGCACCTGCGACTGGAGGTCCAGACAGCGATTCGTCAACGGGTGTTCGACCAGAACTTGGCAGCCGCAAAAGCAAGACAGGCGATATTTGATTTCAATCGTGACGCGGCGCTTCGCTATGTTTTCGAAGATCCGGCACTCGACATGCACGAAGTCTACGGACGGGCTTTACATCTTTCCCGGGATTGGGCGGACACACTTGGTGTGCGCACCCTGGACATTCTGCATGTGGCATCGGCGCTGGAACTGAGGCTCGGCGAATTTGTGACCGGCGACAAACGCCAGGCGGAATTGGCCGAGAAATGCGGCCTGATCGTGACGAGACTATAGGGAGGAATCCCTGCCGGTGTCGCCGTGCCGGTCAGGTGAACCATTCGACAGCAGGCCGGCGGAAGAAGTCCTCAAGTTTCACTCCATCCCAGAGGCGATTCACCGTTTCGCCCCAGCCGGTGGAATCGACTCGTCCTGTCAATAATACTCAACCACTGAGCATAATTACTCAATCGTTGAGTAATAACCTGATAACAGGGTGCCGCTCGTGCAGGTCGCCGTCACAGCCGGCGAAGTGCAGCAAAGGTCCGGCCCTGGCAGCAGACTGTCGGGCTTCGCCCTCCATGCTGCCAATTCTAATTCGCGTTCGAGATGAGACGAACCAATGTTCCTTGTAGGAGCCTGCTTGCAGGCGATCAGGATCGTTCGCATGGTGACAACACACTGAATCGCCTGCAAGCAGGCTCCTACATCCTTGCCAATTAGTCTCATCATGAGCGCACATTAGAATAAACAAACGGCGTCCGCCGTTTGCAATGAGCCCGCAGGACGAAGTCCGACCGGCTTCTGGGCAAGCTTCAGAGATGTCCCCGTGAATCGAACCACGCGCGCGCGAGGCCGGCGAGCAGGCCGAACAGGTGGCCTTCCCACGAGGTGCCGTCACGGACGGGTTTGATTCCGGCGAGCATGCCTCCGTAAAAGACCAGGACGCCGCCCGCAACGAGGAGGTCGGACATCGTTCGCGTGAAGAACGCGACGGCGAGCAGGTAGCCAAAAAAACCGAAGATGACGCCGCTCATCCCGACATGCGATGCGTTGCGGGCGAACAGCCAGACCAGCGCCCCCTCGGCGAGCGCAATGGTCGCGGCGACCTCGACGAATCCCGCCTCGTTGCGCCGCAGGACGAGCGCGCCAAGGACGATGAACGGCAGGAGATTGGCGGCGAAGTGCGCGATGTTGGCGTGGATGAACGGCGCGGTGACGATTCCCGGCAAACCCGACGCCGTTCTCGGAACGATGCCCAGCCTTGCACCCCAGCTTTTCGAGAGGAACGGAATGATCGTGCCAACCACCATCGCGGCGGCGGGCCATGAGAGGTAACACCAGGGCGCCTCGAAATAGAGACGGTGAAAAAAAGGGATGATCTTGTCCATTGGGGAGGCGGGATGCCAGAGGGCAGAGGGCGGAAGTCAGAGACCGAATCCAGGAGCTGGCGGGAATGGCACTTCTGGGCGGCAGAAAGAGGAGGGGAATCAGGAGGCCTGATGGCGGGTGGCAAGGCCGACACCGGGCGCCGGGTTGTAGTTTGACGGAGCTGCGGATGCTGGCAAGCGGCATGCAATCCGGCTTTGCCAAAAGCACAGTATTGGGGCTTTCTTCAGGCATGCGGATTGCCGTTCTTGCTGACACGCATGATCGCTTCCCCGCCGGACTCGCCGCGCGGCTGCGAGGCGCTGATGAAATCTGGCATCTGGGAGATGTGTGCGATCCGGCGATGCTGGAAGAGTTGGAGCTGAATGGGAGGCCGCTCCTCGTCGTGCTCGGAAATTGCGACTGGAACCGCGCATGGCCCCGCGAACTCCAGTTCGAACGCGCCGGCGTGCGCTTTGTTCTTGTCCACATTCCCCCGGGGAAGACGCCTTCCGGGACGGATGTCGTGATCCACGGCCATACGCACGTGCCGCGCGACGAGACCGATCCGCTCGGCGTGCGCTGGCTGAATCCGGGCTGCATTTCGCGGCCCCGCGGCGGCCGGCGCCCGGGTTTTGCGTGGCTTGATCTTGCGCCGGGCCGTTTCGAATGGAGGCTGGTGTCGCTCTGACCGCCATGAAGAATCGGATTCCCAACCTGCTCAGTCTGCTTCGCCTTGGCTGCGCCCCGGTGATGCTGGCCGTCGCGTGGCTGGCGGGGTCGCGGGTCTGGTTTCTGGCTTTGCTGGGGCTGATGCTGCTCACCGATGCGTTCGACGGATTTCTGGCCCGGCGGTGGAACGTGGAATCGGATCTCGGCCGCCGGCTCGACAGCTGGGGGGACTATGTCGGGACCGTTGCGACGGTGCTTGGCATCTGGCGGCTGTGGCCGGACGTCATCCGGACGGAATGGCCGTGGTTTGCGACGATTCTGGCCGGATGCATCGGCATCGTCGCCTATGGACTGGCCAGCCGGGGGAGCCTGCTCGGCTACCACACCTGGCTGGCCAAAGGTCTGGCGATCGTCCTTCCGCCTGCGGTGTTTGTGCTCCTGGCAGGATGGGCGGCATGGCCGTTTCATGCCGCGGTGGGTCTCTTGTTGCTTTGCGGGATCGAGGAGATGGCGATTGCCGTGGTGCTGCCGGGCTATTCGGGGCACATGCCCAGTTTCTGGCACGCGTGGCGCAACCGGAAGAAGGCGGGATGACGGGGCATAAAGCGAGCGATCTGAAGGAGCTTGCGCCCGGGTCTGCGGCGCAGCCCGAGCAGCTCTTTCTTTTCGGACCGGAGCCGGTCCCGACCCTCCCGCCGGCCCAGTCCGAGGTTGTGTTTGTCCGCAGCGATCGCGCGCGGCACTACCGGCTGACACTGCGGCGGGACGGCGCGGCGGTGGCGACCATCCCGCGGCGCGGCTCGGAACGGGAGGCGCGGCGCTTTGTCGAGCAACATCACGCCTGGCTGGAACGCGCCCGGGCGCGTCAGCGGGCCCGCCCGCGTTCTGCGGGTGTGTGGGCGGTGGGGACGAGCGTCCTGTGGCGGGGCCGCGAGGAGACGATCCGGCTGGACGGCGCGGGCGGACGCCCGCTGGCGGTCCTCGGGGCCGACACGTTCCGCATTGCGCGGACCGACGGCGATCTGAGGCCGGCCATGGAGACACAGTTTGCGCGGAGGGCGCGCATCGAGCTGCCTGCGCGCACGTGGGAATTGGCGGCTGCGACTGGAAACGAGATTAAAAGGGTGGTCATCCGAAGCCAGCGTTCACGGTGGGGTTCCTGTTCCGCGCGCGGCACGATCTCGCTCAACTGGCGGCTGATCCAGGCTCCGGACTTCGTGCGCGACTACATCATCTTCCACGAGCTGGCGCACCGGCGGGAGATGAATCATTCGGCGCGGTTCTGGATGCGCGTGGAGACGCTCTGCCCGGCGTGGCGCGACGCCGAGCGCTGGCTGAAATGCGAGGGCAGCCGCCTGGGCCTGTGAACGGGGATGGCGGCGAGAGGCCGCCGCCCTCCAGAACGGGCCGGGTTTGGCGCTGTCATCTGGAGGGCGCCGGTCCTCGGCGCGATTCCGGGCAAGGAGGGCATATCCGGTTGACGGCGCGGGGAGCGCGCTGGAGCATCATGAACGCAAGATGGCGCGGGCCGCCCAAGACGTCCGCGCGTTCCATGCATGCCGATCTACAATTGGAGAGTCTCCACAGCCCCGGGCAGTTCCTGCTCGCGATCCTGAGCATTGTCCTGATCGACATCGTGCTGGCCGGAGACAATGCCGTGGTCATCGCAATGGTTGTGCGGACTCTGCCGAAGCGGCAGCGCTTGTGGGGCATCTCTCTTGGCGCGGGCATGGCGGTGCTGCTTCGGGTCGCACTCACCGCGGTGGCGGCCCGGCTGATGAATGTGAACTACATCAAGCTGGGCGGCGGTCTGCTCATCCTGTGGATCGCGGTGAAACTGCTGCTCCAGGAGGAGCACGGGAAGACCGGCGAACACGCTGCGGGCTCACTCTGGCAGGCCGTCTGGCTGATCATGGTGGCCGATGTTTCCATGTCGCTCGACAACGTGCTGGCCGTGGCGGGCGCGTCGAAGGGGCATCTCGGGCTGCTGATCTTCGGGCTCGGCCTCAGCATCCCGCTCGTGGTGTTCACGAGCAACCTGCTGTCCCGGCTGATGGACCGGTATCCGATAATCATCTACATCGGGGCGGCGCTTCTGGGCAAGGTCGGCGGCGAGATGATCATGACGGACCGGCTGACGATCCTGTTGCTGGCCCCGCCGGACTGGCTGGTCTATTTGGCGGAAGCTGCCTTGGCGTTCGGCGTGGTCGGGCTGGCGCTTGCCCTCAGGCGGCGCCGTGCCAGGCAGGAGGAGCATTGATTTGTGCGCCACGCCGCCCCTGCGCAGATGCGTTTTGACAAGCGCGGCCAGGATGTTTTCTAACCACCATTTCCAATGATGAAATTGCCTGAGAGGATCGTGCTGTTTTTCACCTTCGCGTTTGCGTCTGCCCTTCCGGTCCGAGCTGCCGCCGGGGCCGGGGCGGACGGGGCGACGACCCTGCAGCCGGCCAGCGATGTCCTGGAGCATTTTGTCGACTGGCTTCAGTTGCGCCTGTTTCCCGACGGCGACCACAGCGATCTGATCCATTGGATCGCCTGCGGCATTCTTTTTGTCGCCGCCATCCTGCTGCGGCGCGTTGTCACCAGCATCATCTTCCGCGGGCTGAAACGGCTGGCCTCGAAGACCGAGACCACGCTGGACGACAAGCTGTTCCCCGCCCTGGAGCAGCCCGTGGCGGCCTTCGTGATGGTGCTGGGCATTTTCGGGGCGTTGACCGTGCTCAAGCTGACCCCGGCGGTCGACAACCTCGTCAGCCACGGAGCGGCCATCGCCATTCTTGGGGTCTTGTTCTGGGGCCTCCTGCGGGCGGGCGGCGCCGTGCTCGATCACATGGAGGAGATCGCGCACGAGAAGCAGATCGGCATCGCCCATTTCATGCCGCTGATCAAGAAGGCGCTTGCGGCGCTGGTGATCGTCTTTGGCGTCCTGATGGGAATGAAGAGCCTCGGCGTGGACGTTGGCGCCGTCCTCACCGGCCTGGGCATCGGCGGCCTCGCTGTCGCCTTCGCCGCCCAGGACACGATCGCGAACCTATTCGGATCGTTCGTCGTCGTGCTGGACCATCCTTTCAAGGTCGGCGACTACGTGCGGATCGGTTCC
Source organism: Opitutia bacterium (assembly GCA_003157575.1). Taxonomy (GTDB): domain Bacteria; phylum Verrucomicrobiota; class Verrucomicrobiia; order Opitutales; family Opitutaceae; genus Fen-1467. Next base: position 1,928 of record PMKA01000414.1, on the reverse strand, counting down.
GCCGAGGGAACGGTCGAGGACATCGGCCTCCGTTCGACCAGGCTCCGCTCGGGCGACCGCACCCAGATCGTGCTGCCGAACAAGACCGCGGCGGCCGAGACGATCGTCAATTTCACCCGCATGCCGCAGCGCCGGGTGGACCAGACAATCGGCCTCACCTACAACACGACGCCTGAGCAGATGGAAGGAGTGCTGGCGGATATCCGGAAGATCTTTGCGGAGGATCCGGGCGTGCATCAGGACTTTGTCACGATCAATTTCACCACCTTCAATGCGTCGTCGCTGGACATCCAGGTCACCTATTTCACGGCCGATCCCGATTTTCGGCGCCATCTTGCCGTGCGGGAGCGGATCAACCTGAAACTGATGCGCGCCGTGGCGGGCCGCGGTCTCTCGTTTGCGTTCCCGACCCAGACGTTCCACGTGGAAGACGAGGTGGCGCAGAAGCTCGCAGGTTTTCGCGCAGCGAAAACCTAAAGCGTCTTGTGGAACCGGTTTACGGCGGTGCCCAGCACGATGAGCCCGATGGCGAGCAGGGCGGCAAACTGGGGCCAGAGCAGATCCCAGCCGACGCCCTTCAGGAAGATTCCGCGGATGATTATTAGAAAATAGCGCAGGGGATCGGCCAGGCTGAGCCACTGGATGACGAGAGGCATGTTGGCGATCGGGAAGATGAATCCCGAGAACAGCATGGCGGGGAAAAAGAAGAAGAAAGTCGTCATCATCGCCTGCTGCTGGGTCTGGCTGACCGTCGAGATGAACAGTCCGATGCCGAGCGTGCTCAGGAGGAAGAACGCGGTGCCGACGAGGAGGAGCGCGAAGCTGCCGCGGAACGGGATGTCAAACCAGTACAGCCCGACAAGCGCGACCATGGCGACATTGAGAAAACCGATCACGGCAAACGGTGCGCACTTGCCGAGGATGAATTCCACGGGGCGGATGGGCGTGACCATGATCTGCTCGATCGTCCCCGACTCCTTCTCCCTGACGATCGCCATGCTCGTCAGCATCAGGCTGACCAGCATCACGAGATTGGCGATGATGCCGGGCACATAGTAGTTCCGGCTTTCGAGATCGGCGTTGAACCAGGCGCGCGGCCGGAGGTCGACGCTGCCGGCCGGGATTGTCCGGCCCGCCTGGCGCAGCGCCCTTTGGAGCACTATCTGGCTGTCGTGTGTGGCGGCTATGGTCGAAGCGTAGTTCACGACAAAGCGGGCCGTGTTTGAGTCTGATCCGTCGACAATGAGCTGGGCCGTTGCGGTGCGCCCGCCGTTCAAGTCCCCTGCGTAGCCTGCGTCGATCTGCAGGATTGCGGCGACATCGCCGGCGTCGACGAGGCGCCGGGCCTCGGCCTCGTCCCCGGGGAGTGCAACAAGGGCGAAATAGGACGATCCGGTGAACCGCGCGACGAGGGCGCGGCTTGCGGGCGTCTGGTCGCGGTCGAGGATACCCAGGCGAACGTGGCGCACGTCGAGGCTGACGGCGTAGCCGAAAAGCAGCGCCTGGATGACCGGCATCACCAGGATGACCATGCGCATGCGCGGATCGCGCAACACGGAGCGGAATTCCTTGCGGAGCACGGTTGAGATGCGTTCCCACATGGTCAGCGGAGTTTCTTTCCGGTCAGGAGGATGGAGGCGCCGGCGACCACGAGCGCGAACACGACGAGGAAGAGGATTTCCGGCCATAGGACCGCGACACCGACTCCGCGAAGGAAGATGCCCTTGACCAGCGCCACGAAATAGCGGGCCGGGATGATGAAGGTGATGCCTTGCACCACGACAGGCATGTTGCCGATGGCGAAGGCGAAACCCGAGAGCAGGAATGCCGGAAGGAAGGTCGAGATCATCGCCACCTGGCTTGCGAGCAGCTGCCGGCGGGTCAGCGTGCTGATGAGGATGCCCTGGGCGAGCGTGCCGACCATGAAG
>PMKA01000384.1 GCA_003157575.1 Opitutia bacterium | reverse complement strand
GGCAGGCCGCCGGCAAAGGAAATGATTTCAGGCTGTGCCGTGACCTTGAGAATCTCGCGGATCGTCGAAGGGCGGAGTTGTCGCATGCGGCTTGCAAACTGCTCGGATGGAGAGGACATCGATTCGGATGAAAACACAGCCGACCCCGTTTCGCCAAGGTTTATCAATGTCGTGACAGTCAGCGATCCCGTTTCAGGAGCAGTTCTTGCCGACAGCGTTCGTGCCCGGCCGGACGCTTACCCTCTTCTGCCGGATTAATCCTGTCGTAACCCTACCGTGTCCTCCGTGGCCTTGGCGAAGGAGGACGATCAGAGTGCGGCAATTGGGTCGCGTTTTACGATGGCAGTACGATCAGTTGTAGAAATACCCTATGACGCCAATTCAGCAGATCTTACGATCAGAAAAAAGTTGGTAACACATATGCACCATAATGGCCACTTGGGGGCGTACGGCGGAATCGGCTTCGCCGGCCAGGGGCGCGCGCTGCTGGAGCTTGGTAGAGTCAAGACCTGACGTCTTAGGATCGGCTCATGCCATTCCCATTTTCGAAGCTGGAGTTTTACGAGTCCGGATGGTAATTAACCGGCAATCCCCACCCTGGGCACGTCCTCGGATTGGTCGCTGACGCCGTTGCCGCAGCCGCGCCCTGTTGTCGGTCAATGATCCTCTCGCCTCCCATGCTCAAAAGCGCGATTTCAATCTCCTCCCTTGCCCTGATCCTGTCGTTGGCAGGCTGCGCCACGGCTCCTGGTGACAACCTGGCTGCGCCCCCTACGGCAGCCGGCGCCGCAGCCAGACCCAATCAACCGGCCGTCTTGCCGCCCCCTCCGCCATTCTACGCGGAAGCAACCCCCATCGATATGGGACAGAACGGTTCCAAGCCGGTCTCCTTTGAGCGGGCAATCGTGACGATGGAGGCCGGAACGCCGATCGGCAAAGTCACCGGTGGGTGGCTTCACGTCACTTTCAGGTCGTTGCGGGCGAATCCCGGCGACGCCGACAAGGCATGTGTCCAGGTGGGACGGGAGGAGTTGCGGAAGGCACACTACAGTACTCCGGACGCTTCGAATGCCCTGTTTGGCGAGCACCAGATGGAGAAGATCCGCTATCAGCTCGGCGCCGACATTACTTTCCTTCAGATGGATCTTCACGTCCAGCCCGGATGGATTAAGGCAACGCTCACGAGCAAAGGTACCATTTCCGTGACTTGGCAGGTATTCGACACCCGCGCTGACAAGGTCGTATTCACGCTCAAGACCACCACGTCGTACCAGGATCAGTCGACCTCAGACGGCGGCGTTAATCCGGAGCTCGGCATGTTTCGGAAGGCCTTCCGAGAGCTGCTCGCGCAAAAGGAGTTCGCCGCGTTCATGAGTCCCGACTCCCCGGAACCGGTCGGGAATGTGGGCAAGCTGCCCGTGATCAAAGTCGCCCCGGGCACCGCCGTACCTTCGCTGGCCCTGCCCGACGGCTTCGGACAGGTTCTCGATTCGTTCATTACGCTGGAGCCGGGACAAGTCCTCGGAAGCGCCTTTCTGATCTCACCCGACGGATATGCCCTTACCGCTGCACATGTTGTCTCGGGTCTGAAGACCGTTCCCGCCCGGCTCCACTCCGGGATCGTCCTGGATGCAGAAGTCGTCCGGATCAATGACGAATCCGACGTGGCGTTGATCAAATTGCCCGGTTCCTCTTTCAAGGCGCTCGCGCCCGCCGCGCCAGGTGAGCCGCCGATCGGTTCGGACGTGTTTGTCGTCGGGAACCCAAGAATGAAGGAACTCAACGCATCGGTCTCCAAAGGTGTGGTCAGTGGCAACCGGCTGATCTCGGGACACAAATACCTGCAGACGGACGCGGCCGCCAATCCTGGCAGCAGTGGCGGGCCGGTGCTTGATAGGAAGGGGACGATACTCGGGGTCATCAGTTGGAAATTCGCCGGAGCCGAACTCCAGGGGCTCGCGTTTGCAGTGCCGCTGGGCGACGCCTTGAGCAGCCTCAACGTCGAGCTTAATCCGGCGCAATAGCCGCAGCTTCCGTGCCATGCCCTCTCAATCCAGCGTTTCAATCCCCGCTGTCACCCAAAAACCTCAAAGGCCGACCCCTTCGGATCGGCTCCGGCGGGCCGCTTGTGGGCGTAATCCGACGGGGTCATGTGTGATTTCTCGACAGAATCGTACGGAGATTTCGCGTACGCCGGCTCGCAAACGGAGCCGGCGCACCTATTGGGCGCCGCTTCCCAGGATGCTCCTGAATGGTCGCTGGGCAAACCCCGGATTTGATGCCGAGGCCATGCCGCAATCCCCCGGACTCTGCGCCCTGGGGAACGCTCCCGGTTCATCCTTGTGCGGTTTTGTCGAGAATTCACACATGACCCCCTCAGATTGCTCCCGCAGGCGGGATCGACCCCAAGTCTTGATTCCGGCGGCGCACGCCTCCACGCTTGCCGGTGATTGCTTCCAGAATGAGTCGCAGCCTGCCCCATGGGGCGGCGGCTCCGCATCCGGCGGCAGTTCCACCAGAAAAATGATCCATTATCGCCGCGGCACGAAGACGTTTCTCGGGACTGTGCATGGGGAGTCGGTGACTTTCTCATGCACCTGCGACGTGTTCCGGGATGCGCGGATCGAGGTGCGCATGTCGCTCGCACAGGCGCAGGCGCTCGTGGAACGCCAGCCCGCACGGGAGGTGCTGACGGGATTTTGCCGGGAGGCGGTTGAGTTGTTTACCTCCGGGATGACTCCTGCTGAGTGGAATCGCATGTATGCCCCCGGCGACCCGGGGTCGCCGGCAGACTTTCCGCTTTACGTGAAGCCGGCCGGGATGCCTTCGGCCGTGCCGGTCGGGGGCGATCAGTTGGACCTCATCGAGTGATTGTCAGCGAGGCTGGACCGTGTTGCAGGAGACGGCTCACAGGCGAATCCGTGGAATGGCGCCGATCCGATCTCCTGCGGTCCGCCGGCGGGCGGCGACCCTACGATAGAGCACGCCCGCTGCCGCGCAAATGCCGCGATCTCCTGCGGTCCGCCGGCGAGCGGCGACCCTACAGGACCGACCGGCATCGCCTGCAAGCAGGCTTCTGCAATATCCCCGCAAGCCAGGATGTGCCCGCGTTGTGCGTGTCGGACGGGCGCCGGCCAGCGTTGGATTGATATTTTCCAGGGGCCGGGACTTAATTCGGCGATGACTCCGGCAGAAGCCCAACAACGTATCTCGGAACTCCGCGCCCAGGTGGTCCGGCACGACGAGCTGTACTACCGGCAGGCAACGCCAGAGATAATGGATTTCGAATACGACCGCCTGAAGCGCGAGCTGGCGGACCTTGAAGCGCAGTTCCCGGATTCCGGCGCGACCGATTCGCCCACGACGCGGGTGGGGGACGACAGGCTGGAGGGATTCGTCACCTATCGGCACCGCCAGCCGATGCAGAGCCTGGACAACACCTATTCCGAGGGCGATCTGCGCGCCTTCCAGCAGCGCCTGGTGAAGCTTTTTGGACGCGAGGATCTCGGCTACGTAGTCGAACCGAAGATCGACGGGATCGCGGTGAGCCTGACGTACGAGAAAGGCCGTCTGGTGCGGGCCGTGACCCGCGGCAACGGGATCGAGGGCGACGACATCACCGCGAATGCCAGGACGATTCATGCGCTTGCGGGCGAGCTAAAAGGAACCGGCGCAAGGGGGACGAAGGGCGCCCCGGTGCCGGACTTTGTCGAAATCCGGGGCGAGATCTACATGTCGCTGGCGGAATTCCAGCGCATCAACCGGGAGCGCGAGGAGGCTGGCGAGGTGTTGTTTGCGAACCCGCGCAACCTCACTGCCGGCACGATCAAGCAGCTCGATGCGAGGGAGGTTGCCCGGCGCAAACTCGAAGTCGTCCTCTACGGCCTCGGCTTTTGCGAGCCGGCCCTGGATCAATCTGAGGGAGCTGACGTGGATCTGACGGGAACGCAGTCCGGCCTCCACCGGTTGCTCAAGGCCTGGGGGCTTCTCACGGTCGAACGTTTCTGGACCGTGCGGGGGACCGAGGAAACGTGGCGGGCGGTCCAGGAACTCGACCACCTGCGGCACGGCTTCGCGTACGCAACCGACGGCGCGGTGATCAAGCTCGATTCCTTCGCGCAACAGCGGGAGGCGGGCAGCACGACAAAGGCGCCGCGCTGGGCGATCGCCTACAAATTCGCGGCTGAGCGCGCGGAGACCCGTCTCAACGCAATCGTCGTGCAGGTGGGCCGCACAGGGGTGCTTACGCCGGTGGCCGAGCTCGAGCCTGTGCAGCTCGCCGGCTCCACCGTTTCGCGCGCCACGCTCCACAATCGCGACGAGATTGCCAGGAAGGACATCCGCGTCGGCGATTTCGTGCAGGTGGAAAAGGCGGGGGAGGTCATCCCTGCGGTTGTCGGCGTCAACCTCGCCCGGCGCCCGCCGGAATGCTCGGCCTATGTCTTTCCTTTGCAATGTCCGGCCTGCGGCACGCGCGTGGTGCAATACGAGGGCGAAGTGGCGGTGCGCTGCCCGAATGTCGAGTGTCCGGCGCAGATCCGGCGGCGGGTCCAGCATTTCGCGTCGAAGGCGGGCGTGGACGTTGAGGGCCTGGGCGAGGCGATGATCGACACGCTGGTCGAGAAAGGCTGGGTGAGGGGAATCGTCGACCTCTACCGGCTGCGACGCGACGACCTTCTGACGCTCGGGAAAAGCGTGGAGAAGTCGACGGACAACCTCCTTGCCGCGATCGAGACGAGCAAACACGCCGACCTCTGGCGGTTCATCAACGGGCTTGGGATCACGCACGTGGGGGTGGCTGCCGCAAAGGACCTCGCAGCCAAATTCGGTTCCCTGAAGACCCTGGCCGAGGCGCCGCGCGACGAATTGCTGAGCATCGGGGGCATCGGGGAGACGATGGCCGACGCGATCATCGCGCATTTCAACGATCCGTTAAATCAGGTTCTGGTCGATCAGCTGTTGAACCTTGGCGTGGCGCCCACGGCTCCGGCCCGTCCGGCGGACGCAGGCGCGGCGTTCCTCGCGGGAAGGACGTTTGTCCTCACCGGCACGCTGCCGACGATGTCGCGCGAAGCCGCCACGGCGAAGATCGAGGCCGCGGGCGGGCGGGTGAGCGGGAGCGTCAGCCGGAAGACGAGCTATGTGCTCGCCGGAGAGGATGCCGGCTCAAAGCTGGAGAAGGCCCGGACGCTCGGCGTGACCGTGCTCAACGAGGAGGAATTCCTGCAGATGCTCGGGGCCTGATTCACCGCAGGATTGCGCGCGGCGCGGGCGCCTGCATGCTCCGCGGGATTGCCCGAGAAACCGACCAGTGTAGCGTATCTTTTCACCACGTTTCCGAAGACGTCCGAGGCGTTCCTGCAGCGCGATGTCGCAGCGATGCAGGCGCGCGGGGCGAGGTTGAGGCTTTATTCGCTCTGGGGCGGCGGCGGCGGGTTCAGGGGAATGAAGGTCGAGACACTGCCGCGCTGGTGGTTCTTCGTGGAGCTGTTGTGGTGGATTCCGTACGAATCGGCCCGGCGTCCGGCGGTGTTGAGGGAACTCATGGCCGGCGTTTGGGGACGGCGGGCGCCATCCAGGCTCAACTTCTGGGAGAACATGCTCGGGGCGGGATTCGCCACGTGTTTCATCCACCGTTTTCGGCGCGATCCGCCGGATGTCGTCTATGCGGCCTGGAGCGGCGCGCCGGCCACCGCGGCCTGGCTTTTCTGGCGTGTGTTGGGAATCCCGTATGTCACCGGGGCGCATGCCTATGATCTTTACGAACACGGCGGCGACTGGTGGCTGATGGAGAAGGTGGCGGAGGCCCGCTTCGTGCACACTTCGACGGAGATGGGGCGACGCACGCTTCTGGAACGCGGCGCGGACCCGGCGAAGCTGGTCGTCGTCCGCCGCGGTCTGGAGGCCTTTCCGGAATTCAAGGCGTTGCGCAGCCCCCGCCGTCCGCTGCGCCTTGTCTGCGTGGCGAGGCTTGTGCCGAAAAAAGGTCTGATGGAGCAGCTCGGAATCTACGCTGCGCTGCGGGCTGCGAGGCTGGAATTCTCGGTGCGGATCGTGGGGCGGGGCGAATTGCGGGAAAGACTCGAGGCCGAGGCGGAAAGGCTCGGCCTTCGCGCGCAGGTGGCCTTCACCGGCGAGGTTCCGCCTGCCGAGGTGTGGGATCATCTGCGATGGGCCGATGTGCTGCTGCACACGGGGATTGTGTCGCCCTCCGGCGACCGGGACGGGCTGCCCAACGTGATCCCCGAGGCGATGGCGGCGGGGGTCCTTGTTGTGACCTCGCCGGCGGCTGCGACCACGGAGGCGGTCCAGAATGAGGTGACCGGGCTCGTTGCCGACGTCGCGCGGCCGGGGGAATGGGTCGGGGCGCTGAGACGCCTCGCGGAGGACGATGAGCTTGCGGAACGCCTGCGCGCGGGCGCACGGCGGTGGGCAGCGGAGAATTACGACGCGCGGCGGAACGCGGCGCGCCTGCAGGAGTGTTTTGAACGGGCGGCTGTTGGATAAATCCGAGCCATGATCCACTTTGACGTTACGAAATCGGGCCCGGCCCGGCACCAGTCGGGATTGATGCGAGTCAGCGCACGGCTGCGCGACGAGCTCGGTTCGGTCGCGAGTCCGGTTTGCTGGGACCCGCGCCAGGGCGCATGGCTGCTCGCGGGAACCAGGAAGGCGGCGCGGTTTTCAAAGGACGACTGGCTGCTGACCGCGGAACTCTTTTGCGAGCAGGAGCGGCCGGGGTTCTGGCATTTCATCCGGGCGCGGCCGTGCCGGCTGGCTGCGGTGTTCGCCGACGCGATTCCGCTGCGGCACCCGCAGATCACGTGGCCGCAGAGCGTGGCGCGGCATCCGGAATACATGAAGATACTCGCCTCCTTTGACCGCGTCTGGGCGATTTCCGACGCGAGCCGGCGCGATCTGCTGGGATTTTGGAGCTGGCAGGGCGGGACGGTGCGGGCGGCGGTCGAGACGATCATGCTGGGGGCGGATTTCGACAGGCAGCCGCGGACGGCGCCACCGGCGGAACCTCCCGCGCCCCAAGTTTTGTGCGTTGGAATCCTTGAGCCGCGCAAGAACCAGACGTTCCTGTTCGACGTATGCGAAGAGCTCTGGGCAGCGGGGATGGAGTTCGATCTGCATGTTGTCGGAAGGGTGAATCCGCATTTCGGAGGTCCGGTGGCCGCCCGCCTGAAGACAATGATGAAGGCGCAGCCCCGTGCGCATTTCCACGATGCGCCGACGGACAAGCGTCTTGAAAGCCTCTTTGCGGCGGCGCGGGTCAGCGCGTTTCCCAGCATCGCAGAAGGCTGCGGGCTTCCCGTGCTGGAATCGTTGTGGAAAGGGCGCCCTTGTGTGTGCAGCGATATCCCCGTCCTGAGGGAGATCGCGGATGCGGGCGGTTGCGTGGTTGCAGCTGCGAACGATCGGAATGCCTGGGCCGGCGCACTCCGCATGGCACTCACCGATGACGCTGGCTGGCGGCAGCTGGCGGCCGGGGCCGGATCGCGGGCGCTGCCGGTCTGGGCCGACACCGCGCGCGCGCTGCTTGCAGGAATGGCCTGAAGCGCAGCGGACGCACGGCATTGTCTTTCAATGCGCGGGGCGTAGCTGCGAGAGTGAGCCCCTCGACATGCTCGGGGCCTTGAGCCTGTCGAAACGGCGAGCGGAAGGTTCGTCCACTCGCTCACGCTCGCGGCCACGCTTTTGACGAAACCGCGGCCAAGTCCGTCGACAAGACCCTCGGCGGCGTCCTTGCGATGCGGATACCGGAAGTCCTGAGACGCTGCTATCGGTACAGCCAGACAATATCCTGCTGCCGGACCCACCCGGTCTGGCCGTTTTCGAACGCCAGGCGCACCCACCCGAGAAACTCCTTGTCAACAACACCAAGCGAGCCTGCGGGCAGCGAGGAAGTCTTCTGCTGGGTGTCCGCCTCCGTGGGGACGGACCGGAGCAGCACCTGGTGCCACGCGATGGCGGCGGAAGGATCGGCCGCATCGCCGTAGAAATGGAGCGACATCGCTGCGCCGAGTGCGAGAAGGACCGCCGCCGTCAGCGCGGCAAATGCAGCCGGCCGGGGCCACCGGCCTGCGATGTTGCCATAGGCGCGCATCAGGAAGAGGAGCAGTCCGCCGGCGAGCAACAGGCCCGCACCGACGAGCGACCACTGCCATTCAGCAGGGGAGGCGAGCCGTGCGAGCAGATGCGGTCCGGAGGCCAGCGCGAACTCACCGAGCCCCGGCGGTGTGTATTCGGCATGCTCATACCCGAGGGCCAGGTGCCATCGGACCGACTCGTTGCGCGGATTCAGAAGAAATGCGGACGTCCATTCGGCGGCGGCCTCGGGCCAGTGGCCCTGCTGTGCGAGCGCGAGACCGAGATTGTGGCGGGCGACCCAGTCCGAAGGATTGCCCCCGAGCACATCGCGCCAGCCTTTTTCGGCAGCCGGGAAGTCCCCGGCGTTATAGGCATCGCGCGGATCGGCGTAGCGGGCTGACGATTCTGGGGCAGTTGCAGGCGCCGGGGACGCCGCAGCCGTCGCGCCAGACGCCCGCGGCGCGATCGAAAACAGACAGAAAAGGACGATGCCTGCGGCGAGAACCCTGGCTGCGACGGCATGTTTGGCGCCGGCGCTTTTTCCGCCAAACCACGGCAGGAGGTTGCGCGGGAGGAACAAAGACGATGGCTTCCATGGGGGCACAAGCGTCGATTCCAGCGCGGCCTCGGCCCGAACCAGCCAGTCGTCAGGAAGGCGGTTCCGGTCCCCATAAACCGCCCGGTCCGACTCAGCCCAAAGCCGGCCCCATTGATCTACGTTTCCGAGCGGAATGAGCTTGTCGTCCCGACCGGTAGTCGGGGGGACAATCATGGCTGCATTTGGGGCCGCATGGGGAATGTCGAAAAGGGTGGCAGTCTGGCGCTGCCACTCGTGAAGCGCCCGGGTCCGGGCCTCCGGCGTGGAGGCGGCCTGCATGCCGGCGAGAATCTGTGCGAGACTTTCGCGCGCTTCCCGCCGGGGGAGCAGCGGATCGGTCCGCCTGGCGCGCAACGCCGCAAGGACGAGCCATGCAGGGATCAGCCAGAGAACGGAGGCGAGCAGCCAGAGAACGAAGGACAGCGTTCCGAGCGGAACCGGTCCTGAACCGGCTCCATCCAGCGGATCGCGGGGAATTCCCGCCGGGGCCGCAGGCGGGGGCGTCAGGTGTGGAGTGTGAGTTCCGGCTGGCGGCGGGGCCGCGACGTTTGAACCGGTGGAAGGCGGGGTGAAGAGCGATTGCGCTGCCGGTTCGCCAACCCCGGGAGGGTTGATCGTGATGGTCGTCTGCTCGGTCCGCACGGTCCGGTAGGCGCCTGTTCCAGGGTCAAAATAGGAATAGCTTACGGGTCCGAGCGTGTACGCGCCGGGTTTCGTTGGGATGAGAACGACATCCTCGGCAAGCGTCGCGTCGAAGAGCTTGCCCTCGGCAGGCGTGCGCTTGGCCTGCGGCTGCAGCACCTTGAAGTCCTTTGAAACCTCCCGCACAGGAAGCCCGTGAACATCGGGCCAGTTGCCGGTGCCGCTGAGTTCGAGCGTCCAGGTGACGGGTTCCCCCACGGAGACCGTCGTGGGCACGACCTTTGACGCAAGGGTGAACTGGCCCACGCCGCCGCCAAAATCCGAAGGCGCCCCGTCGGGCAGCGGCTTGATCGTCAGGGTCGGCTCGTTGCTTGTGACCGTGTGTTTCATCATCTCGGGGGCGGAGAACTGGAACAACAGGTTTCCGTTCGTGCCGATGACCAGCACGATCTCCTGCGTGGCCGCGGGAATCTTGTAATTGCCCGGTGTGGTCACGCATCCCCGGCTCCTGTAGATCAGCCCCACCCGCGGTTCTCCGCCCGCGTTTGTCGAGAAATGTTCCGGCTGGCTCCAGTCTTCCACTGTGAGCGGCGCCGGTTTCCAGACGACGGCGCCCTGGGCGCGCGGGCTGAAACGCTGGGCTACGTCAAGGGTGTAGGTGACGGGAAAGACCTCGCCGGCCCAGAATTCTCCGGCAGTGGGAGTCAGGCTGGCCTTCGCGGCGGTCTCAAGCGGGATGGCAGTGTGACCGACCGTCGCGTTGCCGACGGTGAATGTCGCGGCGCCGACGTGCTGCACGCCCTTGTCGGTCCCGATGTCGAACGCGGGGATGCTCACTTCAGAGCGCTTTGTCGGCCGGGCGTCGAAGTTGAAGAGATGCTTCCTCGTCACGCTCATGTTTTCCATGGCGAAGCTCGAACCCGAGCCGGTGAACTGGAGCTCCAGTCCGTCAAGGGAGGGCAGCTTTGGATCGCTGTCGGGCTCGCAGTTTTCGAAGACCAGCTGGAGCGGGCTGGACTGCCCGAAAGCAAGCGAGCCGGCGTTGGGCTCCCAGTAAACGCGCTGGGCGGACGCGGCGCCGCAGGACAGCGCGAAAAGGAACAGACATGAACGGATGACGTTGGACATCGGGGGCATCACCAATCGCGACCTTTCTTCGGGGGAGTTTTGGCGTCCCGGCTGTCGAGCATCTGGAAGAGCTCGGCCGGTGAATCCTGGTTGCGGAGCTGGTCAAGTTTCTGGATCGGCAGCACCAGCGAGGGATCGGCTTTGGCCGCCTGCTGCTGGCGCTGGCCGCCAATCTTCTGGGTCTCGCCCGTGTTCGCCTGCTTGGGCTCGGGAGGCGGGGGAGGCTTGGACTTCGAATCAGGCGATTGCTGCTGCTCCTGGTTCTTCTGGTCCTGTTGCGGCGGGGGCTGTTGCTTTTGTTGCGGCGGAGGCTCCGGGGGCTTCACGAGCAAATCCTGCAATTGACTCCGGAATTTCCTCCAGTCGGCGGCCTGGCTGGAGAGTTTTTCACCTTCGTCGACTCCTGCCAGAGCGTCGTGCACCGGGCCCGGCATGACAGTCTGGTCCGCCTCCCTCATCCGCTTTCCCCAGGTGATTGTCTCCTGCGCCAGCGAACTGTAGTCCGCGGCCGAAAGCGCCGGTTTGGCGGAAAGCTGCTCCACCAGTTTGCTGAGCGGCGCCGCGTAGGCCGACGTGTCCTCCGCGGCAAGAACGGAAGGCTGGAGACAGAGACCGCAAAGCAGGACCAGCAAACCGACGGCGGCGACGGCGGGTCCGGCCTTCGGACCGCGATCCGCTTCGGCCGGACCGGTTCCGTCGGACTGCGGTCTTCCTTTTCCGGTCTCCTGCCTCCGATCCCCGGAAGGCGCGGCAAGCGGGAGACGTCGGACCCGCGGCCTGACGGGAAATTCGCGCAACAGGCTGAGCAGAAGGCACAGGAGAGAGGGCGCGAGTGCCCACTGGAAGCGCTCGATATGGCGGATCTGCGTCCGCTCCTTAAACTCCCCGCGGCGGCCCGATGCAACGGTCTGTTTCAGCACCGCGCCAAGATCCACCCACGTGCTCGCGTCCGTGTACACTCCGTTGGTGGCGGCGGCGAGTTCCTGCAAAGTGGAGCTGTTGAGTTTCGAGAGCACGACGGCGCCGCGTTCGTCCTTAACGTAGGCGCCGGACTCATCGGGAATGAACGCCCCCTGCGCGGTTCCCACGCCCAGGCCGATGACCCGGATATTCTTCTTGCGCAGATCGTCGAGCCGATCCTTCCATCCGTCGGTCTGGCTCTCGCCATCGCTCAGCACGATCAGATACCGGTCGGCGGTTCCGCTCGCGCTGAAGGCGTCGAGCACGGCGTGCAGCATCGCCTCATAGTCCGTGCCGCCCACGGGCATGAATGCCGGATTCAAGGAAGGCAGGAACTCGTTCAGGACCTCATAATCGGCGCTCAGCGGGACCTGGAGAAACGCCGTTCCGGCGAAGACCACAAGGCCGACGCGCTCTCCGCGCAGATCGTCAAGGAGGCCCTGGATAAGGAGTCGCGCACGCTCCAGACGCGAGGGGCGGACGTCGGGCGCAAGCATGCTGCGCGAGAGATCGAGAGCGATGACGATTTCGCGGGATTGGTCGAACACCGGTTCCTCGACAACTCCCCACTGCGGGCGCGCGAGGGCGACGACGCCGAGGGCAACGCCAAGCCAGAGGCGGATGCGTCCACGGGGATTGTGGCGTCCGTTGCCGACCGCCGCCTGTCGTGCGCCCGCCCACGCGCGGAGGATCTTCGGCCAGTGCCGGGATGTTTCATCGGTGCCATGCCGGACCGAGTCCACGAACGCCAGGAAGACGACGGGGATCAACAGCCAGAGCAGATGGGGCCAGAAGAAGATCATGATCGGGGGAAAGATCCGCCTGCGAACGGTGCGCGGGTTGGGACGGCACGCCTCCGGATGGTCGGCCAGGCGAGGACCAGCCCAGCCAGAAGCGCGCAGAAGAACCCGGGGGCGGCGAACCACGGGAAAAGCTCCGTTGTGAGCAAGTAGGACTTCGCTTCGAATTCGATCTTCTGGGATTCGTCGATCGACTTGAACGCCGCCTGGATTGTGCCGGCGTCCCGTGCGCGATAGAAACGACCGCCCGTCTCGCCGGCGATGCTGTTCAATGCATTCTCGTCGAGATCCGACATGATCTGGGTGTATGTGATCGTTCTTCCGTGCTCGTCCTGCACCGGCAGATACGTGTAGCCGTCCTTGCCCGCGCCGATCGTGTACACAGGAATCCCCCGGGCGCGCGCGATCGCGGAGGCCTGGGGCGGCGTCAGCACCCCCGAGTTGTTCGAGCCGTCTGTCAGCAGGACGACAAACGCGCCTTTCCTGCGGTTGCCTTCCTCGCGGCCCGCCTGTTCAAGGCGCGTAAGCGCGACCCCGAGTCCGTCGCCGATCGCAGTGTGGTCGGCGTCGATGACGCCGATCTCCAGGCGATCGAGCTGCCGGGAGAGCCACGCATGGTCGAATGTCAGGGGAGAAAGCGTATAGGCCTGGGTCGAGAACACCACGATGCCAATCCTGTCGCTCGGGCGGTTCTGCACGAACGCCTGGATGACGGGTTTGATGACCTGAAGGCGGTTCGGACCTTCGCCGGGCCGGTGATCGTCCTCGGCCAGCATGCTCCCCGAGAGGTCGACCACGAGCATGATGTCATAACCTTGTTGATGGACCTGGCGTTTGTCGTCCACCCGCTGGGGCCGCGCCAGCGCAAGTATGACAAGAGCGAGCCCGGCGACTCCGACGCCCACCGGCAGCCGCGAGAAGGTCATCAGCGACGGACGGTACCACGCGGCGGCAAACGGCACGACAAGCGCAGGCACGCCGCGCCGCCCGCGCAGCCATGAAACCAGCGGGATCACCGCCAGGGCCAGCAGCCACCACGGATCATGCACTGTGTAATTGCCGTAGCTCACTTCAAATTCTGCGTTTGGAATCCATCGCCTGAAAATTGTTCCCTATCCCCGCGACCTCGTCTTCATCCGGGCGTGGAAGAACCGCACCAGGGCTGCCAGCCGCGGTTCCTCGGTGCTCACGACAAGGCGGCTCAGGGTGTCGGGGAAAAGGCTGCGAAAGGCCGACTCCCTTTGCTGGACCCATTCCGTATGAGCCAGCCGCTGCGCCGCGGTTCCGTCGAGCGTGACGAGGCGGCCGGCAAGCGGATCGTACGCGACAAGCGATTCGCCGGCGGGCAAGGCGCGCTCCCACGGATCGTCGACCCGGAATCCCATCGTGTTATAACGGCGCCGCAGAACGCTCCAACCCTCCGGTGTCTCACGGGGCGGAAAATCGGACAGCCAGATGAGGATGCTGTGACGCGGTGCGGTGCGTGCCAGGAGCTGCCACGGGATCTCGCAGACCGGCGGCCGGAAAGGATGGCGGCGTTCACTGCGTGTCTCCCCCTTGATTCCGGAGGCCTGGACTGTTGCCGCCGTGATGAAGGGAGGCGTCGAGAGCGCAGGAGCAGTTTCCGCCCGCTCCGGCTGGTCCTGCAAAGAGGGTGGGGGCATGCCGAGCAACGTCGACGCGGCGTGCAGGATCGGCCCCCTGCCGCGCACAGGCTCGGTCAGGTGGTATCCGCCCGGCGCAGTGTACACGTATCCGACCCGGTCGTGATTCACCGCGCCGAGGAGCATCACCAGCCCGGCGAGCTCCAGCAGCGCCTCGCGCTTCGACAGTTCGGACGAGCCGAACTGGAGGCTTGGCGAATCCTCAAAAACGATGAGCAGCGTGACCTCGCGCTCCTCCACGAACTTCTTGCGATACGGTTCTCCCAGGCGCGCCGTGACATTCCAGTCGATGTCCCGCACATCGTCGCCGAACTCGTACTTGACGACCTGGTCGAACTCCATGCCGCGTCCGCGAAAGGCCGAGCGATATTCCCCGCTGAGGACATTCTCGACGGCGTGCCGCACGCGCCATTCCAGCCTCCGCAAGTAGGCGAGGGCCGAATGACTGGACGGCTGGAAGGCTGGAGCAGAGCCTCGTGTGGTGGATGTCCCCTTCATTCGCTTTGGTCCGGATGACCCGAAATCCGCTCCGGCCTGGCCGGCATGAGAATGGCGCGCACGATGAGTTGGATGTGCCTGGATAAGATGCGACGGGCTGCCTGCGTATTCAGTCTTTCAGGTTTCAGCCCGTCAGCCTTTTAGTTTTCAGTCCTTCAGCCTTCAGCTTTTCAGCTTTTGGACACAACCGGCACCGGGGTTCGCACGATGATCTGGCTGATGATCTTGTCAGTGGTGATTTCCTCGGCCTCGGCCTCGTAGGTCAGGCCAAGACGATGCCTGAGGATGTCAGGCGCCAGCTCTTGCAAAAGCGCCGGAGACACGTAGTCATCCCCGCGCAGCCAGGCGAGGGCGCGGCCGGCCTGGAAGAGGGCGAGCGACGCGCGCGGCGAGGCTCCGAAATTGAGCTGACGCCTGGCGTTGGGATTGTCGGTGCGTTCGGCCAGCATGCGGGTCGCCCGCACCAGCGAGAGGATGTACTTGTGGACCTCCGGGGCGACGAACACGCGGTCGACCTCATGGCGCAGGGCAAGAAGTTCCTGGCCGCTCGAAACCGCGGTCAACGCCGGCTGGCTCGTAACCTGACCCCAGCGTTGCATCATCGTACTCTCCTCCTCGATGGAGGGATAATCGACGATCAGCTTGAAGAGAAACCGGTCGGTCTGGGCCTCGGGCAGCGGGTACGTGCCCTCCTGCTCGATCGGGTTCT
>PMKA01000093.1 GCA_003157575.1 Opitutia bacterium | reverse complement strand
TGTTCAACTGGCTCTACGCCCGCCATACGGGCGGCGTCTTCATCCTGCGCATCGAGGACACCGACAAGGAGCGGAACACGGAGGCGTTCCTGAACGTGATCTACGACAGCCTCAGGTGGCTCGGCCTCAACTGGGACGAAGGTCCGGGGGCGGGCGGGGCGTTCGGGCCTTATCGCCAGAGCGAGCGGGCGCCGGTCTACCGCGAGTACCTGGAAAAGCTGAAGACCGCCGGGCGCACGTACGAAAAGGATGGCGCGGTCTATTTCAAGATCTCGGGCGAGCCGCAGGTCATCGACGACGCCATCCGCGGGCGCGTCGAACGCACGGAGGAGAAGGATTTCGTCATCGTGCGCTCCGACGGCAGCCCGGTGTTCCATCTCGTGAATGTCGTCGACGACATCACGATGCAGATCACCCATGTGATCCGCGGCGAGGATCATCTGTCGAACACGAGCAAGCATACGGAGCTCTTCAAGGCCTTCGGAGCGCCGCTTCCTGTCTACGCCCACATCCCGCTCATCCTTAAACAGAACGGCCCGGGAAAGATGTCGAAGCGCGATCAGGGTGCGCTGATCGAAGGATATCAGCAACGCGGATACCTGCCCGAGGCGCTCGTGAACTTCCTGTGCCTGCTGGGCTGGTCGCCGAAGGACGACAGCGAGAAGATGCCGATCGCGGAAATCGTCCGGCGCTTCGATCTTCCCGGGGTCAACCAGACGAACGCCCGGTTCGATGAAAAGAAGCTCGCCCACATGAACATGGTCTACCTGCTCGAACAGCCGGCGGACCGCTTTGCGGCGCTCGCGCGGGAGTACTTCAAGCGGAAGAACACGTTTGCCGGCGGCCGGCCCGACGAGGTCTATTTCCGGGACGTGATGCTGTTGAGCCAGCCGAAGGTGAAATCGATCGAGGAACTGCCGGCCTACACGGCGTGCTTTTTCACGGAGGACTTTCCAGTCGACGCGAAGGCGCGCGAAAAGGCCATGGCGAAAGGGGACCCGAAGGCCAGGCTGAGGGAGCTCGTCGACGCGCTGGGGCAGGCCGATTTCTCCAGCGACGCCGCTCTTGAGCAGGCCGTGCAGGCGCTGGTTGCGGCGCACGGCGTGGGCCTGGGCGACTACATTCACCCCGGCCGCCTGGCGGTCTCCGGGTCCGGTGTCGGCCCGAGCTTTTACGGACTGCTGCGCGTCCTGGGCAGGGATCGCGTCCTCCGGCGGATCGAACGAATGCTTGCGGCGTGACCCGGGCGGCGTGCGGATGCGTGCGCTTGTTGTGGGGACGTCGACTGCTGTCCGTTGCACAACATGTTCCGACCTGACGCGGCGCGGTGCCGCGTTTGACTTTCTCCGTTCGCACAGTGAGCTTGAAACTCTGCGGGCGGGCCGGGCCGGAGTTGAAATTTCCGCCGGCGTCGCAGCGCAGGCGGTCCCGCGTCGATCCAACGGTTCATTCAGCTCATGAGTGCTTTCTCCCTCTGCCGGTTTCGTGTTCTCCCTGCGGTGCATCGCCGCTTCGCCGCCCTGCTATTTTGCAGCACCCTGACGCTTATGCCAATCGCACTTCGGGCCGTGCCCTCCGCTGCCGCGGGCGCGCGTTGGGCGCACATCAAGACCGCTCTGTTCTGCACCAGCAGGGACGTCGACGAACTCCTGACGAAACCTTCCGACCGCGACGAGGCGATCGCCTATTTTGCGCCGTTGCGGCTTTCAAAATTCTATCTTGAGGATGCGAGAGGGGATCCGGCCGACGTTGCGAATCTCCGCGAAATCGCCGGCGACCTCAAGGCCCGCGGGTTTGAGGTGTCCGGCGCGGTCGTCCCGGCGGGCGAACACGGCCCGCTCTGCTACAACGATCCGAAGGACATGGCGCTGCTCGAAGGGCGGGTGCGGGTTCTTGCGGCGGTGTTCGACGAGATCATCGTCGACGACTGGCTTTTCACGACCTGCACGTGCGCAAAGTGCCTTGAGGGCCGCGGCGCCGAATCCTGGGCCGACTACCGCAGCCGGCTCGTGGCCGAACAGTCGAAACGCCATCTCATCGACGCCGCGAAGCAGGTGAATCCGCGGGTGCAGGTGATCATCAAGTACCCTGACTGGTACGAGGGACACCGGCAGCATGGCTATGACGTCGCCCGGCAGACTCCCCAGTTCGACGGCGTGAGCGTTGGCATCGAAACGCGCCAGCGGGCATCCCACGACCAGCACATCCCCATCTACTCGGGCTATGTCTACCAGCGCTGGATTGGCGGCGACGCCGGGGCGAGGTGGCGGAGCACCTGGCTCGACAACTACCGGATGGAGGGCGCGGACAACGACTTCGTCGCCCAGGTTTGGCAGGCCGTCCTTGCGCGCACACCGGAGATCATTTTCTGGTGCGCAGGCGGGCTCCATCCTCCGGCGCCGTCGGCCTCGAATTATCCGCACCTCGTCGAATCGATGCCGGACTTTGACCGCCTGGCGGGAATGCTCGACGGCCCGGCCCGCGGAATTCCGATACACCTTCCGGTGGGGTCAGTCGGCGAATACAACATCTTTGGCTACTTTGGAATGATCGGGCTCCCGATGTCGCCGCGCACCGCCTTTCCCGCCGACTCAAAGGAAGCCATCTTCACCCGGCATTCGCTGCGCGATCCAAATCTTGCGCCGGAACTGCTGGCACGGGTCCGGTCGGGCAGGGAGGTGTTTCTCACGTGGCCGCTCCTGCAGGATCTCCGGGAGAGCGAATTGGCACGTGCGCTGAACGTCATCGGCGAAGGCGGAACCGTTGAGTCGTCGACCTTTCGCGTCCATGAATTCCTCTGGGATTCCAAGGTCGTCGAAGCGGGGCGCCACTTTGTCTTTCCAAAGATCCAGCTCTCGACGTGGCCCTACGTGCGCGAGATCGCGCTCGTGCGCGAGGATGCCGACTTCGGCGTGCTTCTGAGAACGCCCTATCTGGAAGGCCAGCTGGACGTCTTCAATCTTCCCGAGAACAGCTATGACCTGTTGAGGCTGCCCGAGCCCGTGTTGAACTCGATCCGCCGTTGCTTCGTCGACGAGCTCGGAGTGCGGCTCACGGGTCCGGGCGGTGTCGCTCTCTATCCCTTCGGTGAGCGGCAGTATGTTCTCTACAACATGAACGATGGTCCCGCCAAAGTGGCGCTGCGTCTCCCTGGGGCGACACCGGTCCGGGGATGGAAGGAGAGGATGCACGAAAAGAGCCTGACCGTCGCCGGCGTGGAGGAGGGCCAGGAGGAGTTCCTCCAGCGCGAGACCGAGGTTGCGCTCACGCTGCTTCCCTTCGAGATCGTTCTGATCGAGAGCCCGCAGCCGTAGTGGCGAGGTCGGATGGTGTAGGGCCGCCGCTTGTCGGCGGGCCATCGAGGCGAGTTCTCCGGTGTCCGGTATTCGCCTCCCGGTATAATTCTAATTCGCGTTCAAGATGAGACGAACCAATGTTCCTTGTAGGAGCCTGCTTGCAGGCGATTAGGATCGTTCGAATAGCGACAACACACTGAATCGCCTGCAAGCAGGCTCCTACATCCTTGCCAATTAGTCTCATCATGAACGCACATTAGAATAAGGCGGCCCGGCGACGAGCGCCGGCCCTACGAAAATTCCTTTTGCAGCCCCGGCTTCAGCATCTTTGAAAGGGATCCGAAGCTAGCGCCTTCCATGCTGATCGCCGCGCTGAGCAGGATCTCGACAAGGAGGATGCGCACGGGGGCAAGGGCCGCGCCTGCGGTGGTGCACGCTTCCGGCGGAGACGTCACGAGGGACCGCCGGCAAACCGCCGGACGGTCCTCGTAGATCCTGCACGTGCCCTCGGTCGAGAGGAAGACGCAACGGTTCTCCGGGCTCCAGAATTTCGCCCATTCCGGACTCATGCGTTCGCGGGCTGCCTGCACAGAAAGGCGCGAGCGGTCGATTTCGAAACCGTCGGAAACTCTCTCCCTGAGCACCTCCGCTTCATCCGGAGTGATTTCAACCTCGCTGTGGCAGCAGCCGCAACAGCCGTAGCGGCAGGCGATCGGAACGCGGGGAGCCGTCGCGATCGCGTCGTCCATCATCCGGTGCAGAAGCCGGCCGCGCTCCACCCCGGCCGGCGCTGACGCGAGGGCGTTCGTGTATTCCTCGAACTGGCTGCGGAGATGCCCGATCATCCCGGCAAAATCCACCGGCGGAAGCGCCTCCCGCTGGTCGTCGACAAACGTGCGGAGTTGCAGCGTGGGAGAGCGGACGAACCCGATCGGATTTCCCGCCGGATCTCCTTCGGCGGAGTCTCGTGGCATGGACGCGGGATCAGGTGACTTCCCTGACCTGGACGAATTGCAGCGGAAGCGTGCTGATTGTGTTCCCGTCGATGATCACCCTGATCTCGTACTGTCCCGCCTGGGGCAGAGGCAACCCCTGGAAATGCAGGACGAAGTTCCGGGAGAGGAAGAAGGCTTCGGGGGGAAGTCCCGGGACGTCGAAGTCGATGTTCGGGCTTTGCTCCGTCGGAATCAGGTAGTGGCCGTCGGGGTTGATGAAGAAGACCCTTAGATTGTGCTTTCCGCGATCGTCCTCGCGGAGCAGCAGCCGCAAGGCCACGGAGCACTGGGGATGCACTGCAGGGTATTGTCTGGCGCCGATCGTGTCGAAGGCGCCGAGAACGCACAACTTTCCTTGATAATCCGAGGCGAAATCGCAGAGGGAGGCGGAGATGAGTTCCATGGTGACGGTGCCGAAGCCAACGGGAGGTGACGGCAGACAGTATGCAGCCGCCCCGGCCCGGTGCAAAGACGAAAGCGCGTCGAATGTGGGGCGTGGGCGCATCTGCCGGTTGCGGACAGGGCTGTAGGGCCGGACCTCGCGT